>JAJXTQ010000122.1 GCA_021783685.1 Pseudomonadota bacterium
CAGGTCGGCCTTGTTGAACACCAGCCAGCGCTCGCGCCCGGCCAGTTCCTCGCTGTACCCGGCCAGTTCGGCGTCCAGCGTCCTGACGCCGCGCACCACGTCCTCCTCGGCTGCGGCAGGGTCGACATCGACGACCTGCAACAGCAGCCGCGTCCGCTGCAGATGACGCAGAAACCGCAACCCCAGACCGGCGCCCTCGGCCGCGCCCTCGATGAGTCCCGGAATGTCCGCCATCACGAAGCTGCGGTTCAGGCCCAGACTGACGACACCCAGGTGCGGATGCAAGGTCGTGAAGGGATAGTCGGCGACCTTGGGCCGCGCCGCCGAAACGGCCCGGAGCAGCGTGGATTTGCCGGCATTCGGCAGCCCCAGCAAGCCGACGTCCGCCAGGAGCTTGAGCTCCAGCCGAAGGCGGCGCATTTCGCCCGGGCTGCCCTCGGTGGACTGGCGCGGCGAGCGGTTGATGCTGCTCTTGAAACGCAGGTTGCCAAGACCATGGAAGCCGCCCTGCGCGACCTTGAGCCGTTGGCCCGGCGTCACCAGGTCGCCCAGCAACTCGTCCGTATCCGCCTCATAGATCAGGGTTCCCGCCGGCACGGGGACGACGCAGTCTTCGCCACTGCGTCCGGTGCACTGGCTGCCGCCACCGCTCGCGCCGTGCTCGGCGCGAAAGGTGCGCTGCACGCGAAAGTCCGCCAGGGTATTGGTGTTGCCGTCGGCCTCGAGATAGACGCTGCCGCCGTCGCCGCCATCACCGCCGTCGGGACCGCCGAGCGGGATGAATTTCTCGCGCCGGAAGCTGACGCAACCGTTGCCGCCGTTACCGGCCTGAACCGTGATGATGGCTTCGTCGACGAATCGCATGGGCTGGACCCATCCAGAAAGCAAAACGGCCCCGCGCCATGTCACGCGGGGCCGCTCGAAGAGGAACGGGGAACGAAGTGATCAGTCCGCGAGGATGCTGACGAACTTGCGACTATGGGGCCCCTTGACTTCGAACACCACGCGGCCATCGGCCTTGGCGAAGAGCGTATGGTCCTTGCCGCAGCCGACGTTCACGCCGGGATGAAACTTGGTGCCACGCTGGCGCACCAGGATGTGGCCCGCGATGACCTGTTCACCGCCGAAATGCTTCACACCGAGACGCTTGGAATGCGAATCGCGACCGTTGCGGGTGCTACCGCCTGCTTTCTTGTGTGCCATGGATCGATACCTGCTCGCTTGACCCGAATACCGGAAGCCAGATCGCTCACGCGCCTTGGATGGCGGTGATCTCGACTTCCGTGAAGGATTGCCGATGCCCCTTGCGGCGCATGTAGTGCTTGCGGCGGCGGAACTTGACGATTTCGACCTTGTCGCCCTTGCCGTGACTGCGCACCGTCGCCGTCACCTTGCCGCCTTCGACGAAGGGGCGACCGACGGCGAGATTCTCGCCTTCGCCGATCAGCAACACCCGATCGAATTCGATCTGGCTGCCCGCCTCCGCGCACAGTTTTTCAACGCGCAGGACTTCGCCCTGCTGCACCCGATATTGCTTGCCACCGGTATGGATCACCGCGTACATTACTGACCGTCTCCGCAGGAGCCTGCAAGGCCCGAGTCACAAAGGTTGGAAAGTCTAACCCCGCCTCGAGAACAGGTCAAACAGCACGTCCGTTGACAGTGGCCGCGGGCGGGGCCTGGCATCCGGCCACGATCCGCAAGACCCCCACCCGCCAGCCTCAGACGTCAGGCACAAGACGGAACGCATCCATGCACAATCTCGAGATGACGGATATCCTGGGGCCGATCGGGCACGACATGCAGCGCATGGACGCCGTGCTCAGGCGCAGCACAGGCTCGATCGTCCCCCTGGTCGGCGAAATCAACCAGCATATCGTCGGCGGCGGCGGCAAGCGCCTGCGGCCCGCCGTCCTGCTGCTGGCGGCGCGCGCTTGCGGCTATGACGGCGACGAGCATCTGCGGCTCGCGGCGGCCGTCGAAGCCGTGCACACGGCCACGCTGCTGCACGATGACGTCGTCGACCGCTCGCGGCTCCGTCGCGGCCGCCCGACCGCCAATCAGGTCTGGGGCAACGAAGCCAGCGTGCTGGTCGGCGACTTCATGTATTCACGTGCCACGCAGATGATCGTGGAGAGCGAGCGAATCGACATCGTGGCCGTGCTGTCCACCGCGGCCAACGACATCGCCGAAGGCGAGGTGGTCCAGCTCAGCAACCGCCACAATCCAGGCCTTACGGAACAGCAGTACTTCGACGTCATCCGCAACAAGACCGCGCGCCTGTTCGAGGCCAGCGCCCAGGCGGGCGCGCTGATCGCCCATGCGCCCAAGGCCCGTGAACGCGCGCTGGCGCGCTTCGGCGTGCACCTTGGCAATGCCTTTCAGCTCATCGATGACGCGCTCGATTTCGCCGGCTCGGTCGATGCCATCGGGAAAAACCTGGGAGACGACCTCGCCGACGGCAAAGCCACGCTGCCGCTCATCCACGCCATGCGCGAGGCTCCGCCAGAACAGGCCGAATGTATCCGTCATGCACTCCGCAAGGGCAGTCTCGAGCGCCTGCCCGACATTCTCGCCGCGATTGAATCGACGGGCGCCATCGAATACACTGCACGGCTTGCAGCTCATGAAAGCGAGCAGGCCATCGATGCGCTGTCGGCGCTGGATGAATCGCCATTTCGCGCATCGCTTGCAGCGCTGGCCCGCTTCGCGGTTCAGCGTGATCGCTAGCTGCAGGTAGCGGCAAATTCGGGGTGTAGCTCAGCTTGGTAGAGCGCTGCTTTCGGGAAGCAGAGGTCGTAGGTTCGAATCCTGTCACCCCGACCACATGATTCAATGACGGCGACGATCCGCGTCGCATCCCGCCGTCTCCCGCGTCGTCGCGGCCTTCGCTGGCGGCACCGGGTCGAAACCCCATCCACCCCACGGATGACAGCGCATCAAGCGCCGCACGGCATAGCCGCTCCCGCGCCATGGCCCGTGATGCCGCAATGCCTCGAGGGCGTAAGCAGAGCAGGTGGGGGTGTAGCGGCAGCGGGGCGCCAGATAGGGCGACGCCGCCACCCGGTACAACCGCACCAGCGCGACAAGGGCGTGCAGCACGCCGCGTTCCAATGCTCGCATCATTCCATGCCTCGTCCGTCGCCCGCTGGTTCAGCGCAGCCGAACTGAAACGTTATACCATTACGGCGATGAATGCCCTCATTTCGCCCAGACAGGCCAAGACCGTGAAACGCCGGGCTCTCTTGCTGCTGTGCCTGCTGGCCTGCCATCCGGCCGTCCTTGCGGCGCCTGCGCTGCGCGTTGCGGTCGGCGTCCCCGTGTTGCAGACCTTCGTGCAGCGCATCGGGGGCGAACGCGTCGAGACGCTCATCCTGCAGGGCAGCGGTGATCCCCACGCCTTCGAGCCTTCAGGGCGGCAAATCGCTGCGCTGGCCGATGCACGGCTCTACATTCTGGCGGGACTGCCCTTCGAGTCCGCCTGGTTGCCCCGCCTGCAGGCCATCCATCCCGGGCTGATGGTCATGGATCTGCGCCGGGCGGTGCCCATCCGTCCCCTCGACGATCCCGGGCCGACCCGCGGCGACGCCGATCGGCCGGCCGATCCTCACGTGTGGACGGACCCGGCCGGCGCCTTGCGACTGGTCGATGCGATCCGGGACCAGCTGACAGCGCTCGACCCGGCGGGGCAGCCCTCCTATGAAACGGCCAGCCGGCGGCTGCGCCGCGATCTGGAGGCGCTGGAAGCCGAGATCACACCGCTCCTCGCCCCGCAGCGCGGACGCGCGCTGCTGGTCTTCCACCCGGGCTGGGGCTATCTGGCCGACCACCATGGCTTGGTTCAGGTTCCGCTCGAGGTCGGCGGCCGTGAACCGGGCGCGCTGCAGTTGCAGCGGATCATGGCCTTGGCCCGCAAGGAACGCGCCGGCGCCCTGTTCCTGCAGCCCGGCCATGGCGATCGCCTGGCCCGGCAGGTGGCCGGCGAATTGGGCATCCCCGTGGTCGTGGCCGATCCGTTGGCGGCGGACTACTTCGGCAATGTGCGCATCCTCGCGCGCGCGCTGGCCACGGCGTCCGTCGCGCCATGACCGCGGCGGTGCGCATTCGCAACCTGCGGTTCGCCCATGCCGGCCAGCCGCCGGTCCTGAATGGCATCGACCTCGGCATCGCGCCCGGCGAATTTCTGGGCATCCTGGGACCGAACGGCGCCGGCAAGAGCAGCCTGATCCAGTTGATGGCGGGCGTACTTCGCCCCGATGCCGGCACGATCGAGATTCTGGGCCGTCCGGTGCGGGAGATGCGCCATCGCGTCGGGTACATGCCGCAGCACGCCCCGCACGTCCGGCACATGCCGATCACCGTGTCTGCGCTGGCGCAACTGGGATGCCTGCAGGGCTGGCGGCCGTTGGGGCGCAGCCGCGCGATCGAGCGCACCCGCGCCGCGGCCGCGCTGGCCCAGACCGAGCTTGCCGAACTGGCGCCCCGCCTGCTGCGCGAGTTGTCCGGCGGCGAACTGCAGCGCGCCCTGCTGGCGCGCGCCCTGGTCGCCGATCCTGCGGTGTTGCTTCTGGATGAGCCCACGGCGCATATCGATCCGGCAGCGGAGAGCCGGATCTGGGCCCTGCTGCGCCGCATGACGCCGGCGCGGACGGTGGTGGTCGTGTCGCATGATCCCGCGTTGCTGGCCCGACATGCCGATCGCATTGCGCTGCTCAACGGCACGCTGCGCGTGCTTGCGGCCGATGCCCTGGACGCCGCGGCGCTGCAGTGGGCCTACAGCCGCCATCCGGAGCTGCATGCCGCCGCGGCTGCGCGACGAGAAGCCGCCGGATGAGCGCCTTCGTCGACGCCCTGCTCGGCCAGCCCTTCCTGCAGCGGGCGCTGGTCGCGGGTGTGCTCGCCAGCCTGGGCTGTGGCCTCATCGGACCGTGGGTGCTGATCCGGCGCATGAGCCATCTGGCCGGCGGCATCGCCCATGCGGTCCTCGGCGGCATGGGCATCGCCTTCTTTCTGGGCGCCTCGCCGTTGCTGGGCGCGGCACTGGCGGCGCTGGTGGTCGCGCTGCTGATCGGCCTCATCCATCTGTACTGGGAGACCCAGGAGGACGTCCTCACCGGCGCGCTGTGGTCGATCGGCATGGCCGTGGGCCTGTTGTTCATCCATGGCACACCCGGCGCGGGCGCCGACCTCATGAGTTATCTGTTCGGCAACATCCTCCTGGTCAGCGGCAAGGATCTGCTGTTCATGCTGCTGATCGACCTCCTCGTTCTCGGGGTGGTGGGTCTGCTGCATCGTCATTTCCTGGCGATCAGCCTGGATGAGGACTTTGCCCGCTCGCGGGGGGTGCCGGTGGCGCTCGTCTATCTGATCCTCCTGACGCTGGTCGCACTGACCGTGGTGTTGCTGATCCGGGTCGCGGGCCTGATCCTGGTGATGGCCCTGATCACCTTGCCGGCCGCGGCCTCCAGCCTGTTCGCCCGGTCCATCGCAGCGCTGACGCTGGGTGCCACGGTCATCGCGATCACCTGCACCACGGCCGGCCTGGCCCTGTCCTATGCGCCCGACTGGCCCGCCGGCCCCACCATCATTCTGGTCTGTGCACTCGTCTACGGGCTTGCCCTGATCGCCACCACCCTGCAACGCCGCGTCATACCTTCCGGGAGCTGATGCCATGTCCGCCGCACGCATTCTCGGCGCCCCGGCCGGCGCCCGACACGATCATCGTCATTGCGTGGGACAGGCGCTGGCCGAAGCCGAACGTGCCTGCCGGCAGCAAGGGCTGCGCCTGACCCCCATCCGGCGTCAGGTGCTGGAACTCATCTGGCAGGATCATCAGCCGGTCAAGGCCTATGATCTGATCGATGCCCTGCGGGATCGCGGCCTCCGGACCGGACCGCCGACCGTCTATCGCGCGCTCGATTTCCTCCTCCAGGCCGGTTTCATCCATCGTCTCGACACCGTCAACGCCTTTGTCGGCTGCGGGGCCCATGGCCGACCGCATGCCGGGATGTTCCTCATCTGCCGGGCCTGCGGCGCCGTCCTGGAACTCGATGCCCCCAGCCCCATCCGCCTCATCGGCGTCGAAGCGGATCGGATGGGATTCGAACTCGTGACCCAGGCAGTCGAAATTCTGGGTCACTGCAGTCGCTGCCGCGCGGCAGGCAAGGCCGTCGACGCGCGCGGTCCCGCAGCCCGTGAACCCACCCGTCCGGTCGACCCCGAGCCGGCTTGATCCCGCCTGCCCGCGCGGCTGCATGGCGTCGACGCGCCCCGCTGCCATGGATGCCGGGTGGCCGCCTGCGGTAAAGTTGTCCCCTCTTCACTCGCCGAGACCGTATGCCTGATGTACAGCGGTGATCATGCCTCCGCTCCTTCCGTCACTCTCGATACCCTGCGGCGCATGAAGGCAGCGGGCGAGAAGATC
>JAJXTQ010000123.1 GCA_021783685.1 Pseudomonadota bacterium
GTGCAGATTGCCCTGCTCACCGTCTATGACATGGGCAAGGCGGTAGACCGCGGAATGGTCATGACTGACATCCGGCTGTTGGAAAAGGCGGGAGGGAAGTCGGGGCGCTGGACGATTCAGCCGCGTGCATCGGATCGAACATTGGTCTCGTCGGAAACCCCCGATGGAGCAACCGGATCGAGTCGTGGCGGCGTTCAACTGACCGGGGAATTCCTCAATGCATGATGATGGAGTGGATCGAATGGATGTGGCAACTCACTGGAAGGCGGCGTTGACGGGCGAGCCCGAGTCCGCGGCATTGCGCGATGCGGGCGCAACTCCGGTACGGGACATCCCGCGCGATGCCGTCACCGGCTTGATCCTCGCCGGCGGGCGCGCCGCGCGCATGGGTGGCCTGGACAAGGGTCTGCAGCGGCTGGGCGGCGTTCCGCTGGTCATGCACGTGTTGCGCAGGTTTGCGCCGCAGGTCGGAGAGGTGATCATCAGCGCGAATCGGAACTTTTCCGAATACAGGTCCTTCGGTGTCCCTGTCCGTCCCGATTCCGATCCTGCCGCCTTCGATGGCCCCCTTGCTGGAATCCTCGCGGGGTTGCGGCACTGCCGGACTCCCTATCTATTGGTTGCTCCGTGCGACTGCCCGATGATTCCGCCGGGCTTCGCTGCGGGCATGGCCCGCCGCCTGTTGTGGGACAACGCCGATCTGGTTCTGGCACGGATTGCGGGGCGCACCCATCCCGTGCTGTGCATGATGCGCACGCGGGTCCTCTCGTCACTGCAACGGTTCCTAGAATCGGGCGGCCGGTCGGTGTACGGATGGTCCGATTGTCTGAGCACGACCTTTGCCGATTTCGAGGACCCGCTGCCCTTCTTCAATCTCAACACGCTGGACGACCTTCGCCTGGCAGAATTGGTATTGGGGGGATCGCAGCCCGTCATCGCGAGCGAAGCGGCACGAGCGCCCGGGGAGAAATTGTGAAACTCGAGGCCTTGCTGCCGCGCCGAAGCGGGACCGGTCCCTGGAATGATGAAGCGCTCTTGACCGTGGACGAGGCGCGGAAACGAATCCAGCGTCTGGCGCGGCCGGTGAGCGGCGTGGAACGCGTGCCGCTGCGCGGCGCTCTCGGGCGGGTTCTGGCGGAGGACGTCATCGCCGGGATGGACGTGCCGCCCCATGACAACGCGGGCATGGACGGCTATGCCTTGTCCGGCGTCGACCTCGCCGATGACGGTTCGGCCGCGCTCACCGTAGTCGGCACGGGGCTCGCCGGGCACGCATTTGGCGGCGTCGTGCCCGCCGGGTGCTGCGTGCGTGTCATGACGGGCGCCGTGATGCCTGCCGGGTGCGACACGGTGGTGCCGCAGGAGTCTTGCCGCATCCAGGTCGGCGCCATCCACATTCCCGCCGGCGCGCTTCGCCGCGGAGACAATCGCCGTCGTCGGGGCGAAGATCTGCAGGCCGGCAAGCCCGCGCTTGACGCGGGAAAGCTGCTGCGCCCGGCGGACCTCGGGCTCATCGCCTCGCTCGGCTTGCCCGAGGTCGTCGTCCGCCGCAAACTGCGTGTGGCCTTTCTGTCCAGCGGCGACGAGTTGTGCACCTTCGAACAGCCGCGTGATGCCGGCAGCGTCTACGACAGCAACCGTTACGCGCTTTGGGGGGCGCTCGAGCGCCTGGGCTGCGACGGGCTGGATCTGGGCGTCGTGCGTGACGAACCGGCTGCGTTGCAGGCAGCACTGCGGCTCGGCTGCGAAACCGCCGATGCCGTCATCACGACCGGCGGGGTGGGCGAAGGCGCCGCCGACCACCTGCGCAACGCGCTGGCGGCGCTGGGCCAGGTCGCATTCTGGCGCATCGCGATGCGTCCGGGGCGGCCGATGGCGTTCGGGCGCATCGCCAGCGGCCCCCATGAGGCCGTGCTGTTCGGCCTGCCGGGAAATCCCGTGGCGGCGCTGGCGGCCTTCTACCACATCGCGCGCGAGGGTCTGCTGGGCATGATGGGCGCGCGGACAAAGCCGCTGCCCTTGCTCCGTGTGACCGCGCTTTGCGCGATGCGCAAGGTTCCCGGTCGTATCGAATACCAGCGCGCCGTCCTGGAGCCCACTAAGGACGGCCGGCTGGGCGCCCGTCTGACCGGGAACCAGGGCTCGGGGGTTCTGCGCTCGATGAGCCTGGCCGACGGTTTCGTCGTGCTGGGCCACGATCAGGCGGCCGTGCGGGCAGGCGAGCCGGTGGACTTTCTGGCCTTCGAGGGGCTGGTCTGATCGAACATCCATGGACGACACCGACCTGTTGCGGTATTCGCGCCACCTGTTGCTTGACGAGATCGGCGTCGAGGGGCAGGAGCGGATCGCGGCTGGGCGTGCGCTGCTTGTGGGCGCAGGCGGCCTCGGCTCGCCGGTGGCGCTGTATCTCGCCAGTGCGGGCGTGGGCCGCATCGTCGTGGTCGACGGCGATGTCGTGGACTTGACCAACTTGCAGCGCCAGATCGCGCATACGCAGGCCCGTGTCGGCTGGCCGAAGGTGGAGTCGGCGCGCCAGACCATGCTCGAGATCAACCCGGGGGCCGAGGTCGAGACGGTTGCCGAGCGTGCCGATGCAGCGCTGCTCGACGAACTGGCGGCGCGGGCCGATGTCGCCGTCGACTGCAGTGACAACTTCGCCACCCGCCACGCCCTCAACGCCGTTTGCAGGCGCCGCGGCGTGCCGCTGGTCAGCGCCGCCGCGGTGCGCTTCGACGGGCAGATCAGCGTGTTCGATCCGCGTCGCGGCGCGGACGGCGATGCGGGGCCTTGCTACGCTTGTCTGTACCGTCCCGATGTCCCCGTCGAGGAAGTGCGCTGCGCGCTGATGGGGGTATTCGCGCCATTGGTCGGAATCGTCGGCAGTCTTGCGGCTGCCGAAGCACTGAAAATTCTGGCAGGCGCGGGTCGCAGTCTCGGCGGGCGGCTGATGCTGATTGATGCGCTGGAGATGGATGTCCGGACCATCGGCTTCGCGCGCGACCCGGCTTGCCCGGTGTGCGGGGCCGCCGCACAGGTAACGGCGGTTGAGCTACCGAATTGTTGAACGCAATCATGGATCCCATCACCGATACCGCCACATGGACTCTCGAACTGCTGCGCAAGCGCCAGCAGACTTCCCCCAAACGCCTGAGCGCACCGGGACCGACCGAGCAGCAGGCGCGCGCGCTGTTCGACGCTGCGGCTCAGGCACCGGACCACGGTCTAATCCGGCCTTGGCGTTTCGTGCAAGTATCCGAGCAGGGGCGATCCCGCCTCGGAGAGGCTTTCGCCGCAGCGCTCGTAGAACGCGATCCGCAGGCTGATCAAGTGCAGGTGCGGGAGGCCCGGGACAAGGCGGACCGCGCGCCCTTTCTGGCGCTGGCTGTTGCCCGCGTGCGCGATGCCAACGCGCAGGTTCCACCCGCGGAGCGCTACGTGTCGCTGGGCTGTGCGCTGCAGAACATGCTGCTGATGGCGCATGCCCAAGGGTTCGGCGCCGGGCTGGTTAGCGGCCAAGCGATGGAGTCGCGGGCGATTCGCGAATTGTTTTCGCTGGCGGGTGAAGAAAGAGCGGTGTGCTTCATCGCTGTCGGGACGGTGAGCAAGGCGAAACCCGTGCGTGTCAGGCCGCTGCCCGAGGCATTCGTGTCCGTGCTATAGGTGCAGGGGTTGACACGGCGAAAATCCACCAAAAATTAGACCTTCACATGATGCAAACCATCACATCGACGTTTTCCGCGGGAAAGAGTGTACCGACCGTAGCCTGCGAACCACGCATTTGTGCATGCCTCGAGGCTGCAGGACCGCCTGCTTAACGCCCATGGCATCGAACACGCAGCCCCACCCTGGGATGATTTCGAATGACCTGCTCTGCAGAGCGCTGGAGGCCATTCCCGAGTCGGTCATCGTGACCGACGCTGCGCAGCACATTGTCGCCGTCAATCGGGCATTCACCGTCCTGACAGGCTACGACCCCGACGAACTCATCGGCCGCAACTGCCGCATGCTCCAGGGTCCGGGCACCGATGCGTCGACCGTCGAGAGCATGCATCAGGCGATCCATGCGTGCCGGATCTTTCGCGGGTGCGTGCTCAACTATCGCAAGGATGGCTCGACGTTCTGGAACGCCATGACCATCACGCCGCTGCGCGATGCCGACGGACGCATCATCCACTTCGTCAGCGTGCAGCGAGACGAAACCGACGAACGTCAAATCTGCGATGAACTCCGGCAGCAGTCGGTTCGCGATCCGCTGACCGGATTGCCCAACCGCACCGCGCTGGCGCAGCATCTGCCGCTGGCGATCGCCCGCGCCCGGCGCGATCACAAGATCCTCGCGGTCGGCATCCTCGATCTTGACGACTTCAAGCCGGTCAATGACACCTGGGGTCATGCCGCAGGCGATGTCCTGTTGCGCGAATTCGCCCAGCGGCTGCGGGCGCAACTGCGTGCGGTGGATTTCGTGGCCCGGCTTGGCGGCGACGAATTTCTCGTCGTCCTCGAAGGCCTGGACGGGCCGAAAGTCACCGAGCAGCTTGCCGTGCTCGCTCGGCGGATACACGTCGCCGTCGAAACGCCGTTCGAGATCATGCCGGCGCAGTTTGCCGACGTCGGCGTGAGCATGGGGCTGGCCCTGTACCCCACCGAGGGCGAGGAGCCCGATGCCTTGATGCGGCGCGCGGACGCGATCCTCTACGACGCCAAACGCCATAAGGGCGATCGGGTCCGCTGGTGGCAATTCGGCGCCGACCGGATGGCCCAATCACGCCAGGATGCAATCGGCCCGGCGACCGAACTCGACCCTTACGGGACTGAGGCGGCGGCGTTGCTGGCGCCAATCCAGGAGCCGCTTGCCGGCATCGTGGAACAATTCGCACGGGAGTTCTACGCCGAAATCCATCAGCGGCGCGAATCTTCGGCGATCCTCGACCAGCTCAGCCCCGAGGAATTCGGGCACCTGAAGGAATCACAGGCCGAGCATTTGCGCCAGATCCTTGATCCCGCGCTCTCCGCGGACGCCCACCGGACCCAGTCACTGCGGATCGGCGAAATCCATGCCCTGGTCGGCCTCGACGCGAGCGAGATGATCCTGGCCATGCAGGACTACACGAGTCTGGTGCACCGGTCGATCCAATCCCTGGCCTGGAGGGCGGATCGGCGCGCCGAGCTTGCTGGGATCGTCGGCGAGCGCCTCAAGCACGAGATGCGCGCTGAGTTCGAGGGCATGCGGCGCGTCGAGCAAGCCCGACAGGGCGTTCTTGCCCATATGGAGTCCCAGGCCGATGCGTGGAGCGGCGACAGGCAACTGTTCCCGAAAGCCATGCAGACCTTGCTCCACCATCTGCACGGCCTGAGCGGCATCAACTATGGCGAACCCGACGTCGACTCGAAGATCGCGCCTTTGATCACCGCGGGTTGCGTCGATGCCTATCTCGCCGATCTGGCGCAAGCAGGGATCGAGCCGTTCTTTCTGGCGGACGAACCGGCGTTGCGGCAGTGCAGCACCATGCAGACGTGGTTGACGGGCCGCATCGCCACGCTTGCCAATTACCGCACGCAGCCGCAGTTCTCGCGCATTACCGCGATCGCCGCCCGTCATGGCATCCGCAGCTCGGCATCTCTGCCGAAGCTATGATCTTCTCCCGGCTGGGGTTGACTCCAAGTCAACCGGCAACCGCTGAGCCCGTGTTCATCGACATTCCCAACCAACGCAACCGCACATTGAGATGCCGCTGCAGACCGACTTCCCCTCGAACAGAAGGAATAGGTCAGAGTTGCTTGGGAATAGGTGGGAATTCCTGATTTTTCTTGGAAATTCAACGGGTTAGCGAGGCACGGACAGGCCGTGGTGAGGTGCGCTCCACAACAGCCCACAATTTGACGGACTGCGCGGCACACAAGCTGCACACCTCTTGCGCCGACGCACAGGCTCCCGCTACCGGGGAGCCGGACAGAGGTGGTCGGCGAAACTGAACTCGGGGCTCAATGGGTAGGCTGCCACGGGCGAGGATTTCGCACGACGAATCAGGAGCAGACATGAGCAAGAGGACCCGTCGCAACCACTTACCGACGTTCAAGACCAAAATGGCCTTGTCAGCCGTTTGCTGCGCGACCTGCTGCGGAGCGAGGGACATCGGGTCTGCCGCTTGCATGTGGGCACGCTCATGGCCCGCATGGGCACAACGGCTACAGCATCGGGGAACTGCTGCGCAAGGCCGAGCCCGTGCTGGTGGCGCCTTGCCGACGGCTCCGCCGGGGCGCCCGCGGACGCCCCGCCGAGGCGGTAGAGCCAACGCGCGCGCTGCGGCCCAATCAGGAACTGATTTCGGCCATGCGCCCCTGCGGGTCGAACGGCAGCATGCCCTCGAACCATCCGGCGCGTACGCGTTCGATCATTTCG
>JAJXTQ010000124.1 GCA_021783685.1 Pseudomonadota bacterium
TTGTCGCCCATGCCGATCTCATCGCCGTAGTACAGGATCGGCGAACCGGGCAGGGTCATGACCAGGAAATTCATCAGTTCGATCTTTTCCCGGTTGTTGTCCATCAGCGGGGCCAGTCGGCGCCGGATGCCGACGTTGAGCCGGGCGCGCGGGTCCACGGCGTACATGGTGTACATGTAGTCGCGCTCGCGACTGGTGACCATCTCGAGGGTGAGTTCGTCGTGGTTGCGCAGGAAGATCGCCCACTGGCAGTTGTCCGGGATGTCCGGCGTCTGCGCCATGATTTCGACGATGGGATGGCGGTCCTCGCTCGCGATCGCCATGTACAGGCGCGGCATCAGCGGGAAGTGATAGGCCATGTGGCATTCATCGCCTTCCCCGAAATATTCGCGTACGTCCTCGGGCCACTGATTGGCTTCGGCCAGCAGCATGCGGTTGGGATAGTTGGCATCGATCACGGCGCGGATCTTCTTGATGACCGCGTGGGTCTCGGGCAGGTTCTCGTTGCTGGTGCCCTCGCGCACGCACAGGTAGGGAATCGCGTCCAGGCGCAGCCCGTCCACCCCCAGATCGAGCCAGAAGCGCATCACCCGGATGACGGCGTTCACCACCGCCGGATTGTTGTGATTGAGATCCGGCTGGTGGGAGAAGAAACGGTGCCAGTAATAGGCCTGCGCCACCTCGTCCCAGGCCCAGTTGGATTTTTCCGCGTCGGTGAAGATGATGCGCGTGTCGGCGAATTTCCGGTCAGTATCGCTCCAGACATAGAAATTCCGCTTGGATGAACCCCGCGGCGCGCGGCGGGCGGCCTGGAACCAGGGGTGCTGGTCGGAGGTGTGGTTGATGACCAGTTCGGTGATCACCTTGAGGTGGCGTCGATGCGCCTCGCGGATGAAATGCTTGAAGTCGGCGCGGGTGCCGTACTGGCGGTCCACGTTGCGGTAATCCGCGATGTCGTAACCGTCATCCCGGAACGGCGAGGGATAGAAGGGCAGCAGCCACAGCGTGTTGACGCCCAGATCCTTCAGATAGTCGAGCTTTTCGGTCAAGCCGCGGAAATCGCCGATGCCGTCATGGTCGGCATCGCAGAATGCCTTGACGTGCAGTTCATAGATGATCGCATCCTTGTACCACAAGGGGCTGTTCCACCATTCCAGCACGGCATCGGACGGAGTGGCGGCGGGGATGATACCGGGTTCCATGCTGCGGTCTCCGCTCGGACGGGTTCATTGGAAGTAATCGAAATCCTGCTCGCTGCGCAGACGGCGGCGCAGCCTGAGGATGTGGATCGGCGCGGACTGCGGGTCCAGACGCACGAACTGGCGCGCGCCCTGCCACAGAAAACGGGCATCGGACAACAGATCGTGCGCCTGGAACGAGTCGCCGGCGGTCATCCCGAACTCCTCGAGCGGCAGTTCGATCCAGCCCGACTGCACGTGGTGCGGATCGAGATTGGCCACCATGACCAACAGATCGTCCCGCCCGTCCGCAGCCGCCGCGGTTTTGCTGTAGCAAAGCAGCAGATCGTTGTCGACCGGATGGAGGCGCAGGTTCCAGTCCTGCTGGAGCGCGGGATTTTCCCTGCGGATGCGGTTCAGCCGGGTGATGAAGGGCGCCAGGCTGTCGGGTCGATCGAGATCCCAGTGGCGCAACTGGTATTTCTCCGAATCGAGATATTCCTCGCTGCCCGGTTCGCGGGCCCGGTGTTCGAGCAGTTCGAAGGCCGGGCCGTAGATGCCGTAGTTGGCGCCGAGGGTGGCGGCCAGTGCGGCCCGGAGCATGAAGGCCGCCCGCCCACCGTACTGCAAGAACTCCGGCAGGATGTCCGGCGTGTTTGGCCACAGGTTGGGCCGGAGGTATTCACGCGACGCGTGTTGGGTCAGCTCGAGCAGATAATCGGTGAGTTCCTGCTTGGTGTTGCGCCAGGTGAAGTAGGTGTAGGACTGGCTGAAGCCCAACTTGGCCAGCCGGTGCATGATGCTCGGGCGGGTGAAGGCCTCGGAGAGGAAAATCACCTCCGGCTGCATCCGTTTGATGTCACCGATCAACCATTCCCAGAACGCGAACGGTTTGGTGTGTGGATTGTCGACCCGGAAGATCCGCACCCCCTGCTCGATCCAGAACACGAAGATGCTCCGGAGCTCCGCCCACAGGCCCTGCCAGTCGTCGGTCTCGAAATCGAAGGGATAGATGTCCTGGTATTTCTTGGGTGGATTTTCCGCATACTGGATCGAGCCGTCCGGGCGGTGGCGGAACCACTCGGGATGTTCCAGCACGTAAGGATGGTCCGGCGAGCACTGCAAGGCGATGTCCAGCGCGATTTCCAGGCCCGCCGCGCGCGCATGTGCGACCAGATCGCGGAAATCGTCCAGCGTGCCGAGCTCGGGGTGGATGGCCTTGTGCCCGCCCTCCGCCCCGCCGATGGCCCACGGCGAGCCGACGTCCTCGGGGCCGGCCGCGAGCGCATTGTTGGGGCCCTTGCGGAAAGTGCGCCCGATCGGGTGGATGGGCGGGAGGTAGAGCACGTCGAAGCCCATGGCGGCGATCTCCGGCAGACGCGCGGCACAGTCGGTGAAGCTGCCGTGGACCCCGGCCGACGCGCCGCAGGAACGCGGAAACAGCTCATACCAGCTCGAGAAACGCCCTCGCGGCGGATCGACGGTCACCCGCAGAGGCCCAAGGCTTTGGACGAACCGGCGTTCGGCATGGCGAGCCATGAGTTGCTCGAGTCGGGTGTCCGCCGCAAGGACGCGGCCCTCCTCGGCGCCGGCGCCCACCAGACGCGCAGCGCAGGCCATGAGCGCTTCGCCATCGGGGCCGCGTGCGCGCCGCCCGGCTGCGCCCACGAGCAGTGCACCGCCCTGGAGCGCGAGCGCGATGTCCGTTGCATCCGTCCGGCGCAGCAGGTCGTGGCGCCAGGTCAGGAAAGGATCGATCCAGGCGGCGACGGCGTATTGGTACGTCCCGATGCGCTCGACCGTGAAGGCGGCGTGCCAGCGGTCATTGGGCAGTGCCTGCATCGGTACCTCGGCCCAGTTGCTGTCTTCCGTGAAGCGATGGCGGATGATCGCGCTGATGCGGTCGTGCCCATCGCAGAAAATCGATGCCGAGACTTCGACCTGCTCGCCGATCGTGCGCTTGATGGCGAACCGGCCGGTGTCGACCTCGGGCCGGACGCGCTCGATGACGACCCGCTGCCGTCCTTCCTGCGGATGCTGGGTCATGAGGCGCTCCTTCATGCAGTCGTCGGCTTCAGGTAGATGACGCCCAACGGGGGGAGGATCAGCGAGAGGGATTGGAAGTAGCCTTGAGCAGCGACCGGCGCCGCCTCGATACGGCCCAGATTGCCGACGTTGCTGCCGCCGTAGATCGCCGCGTCGCTGTTTAGCACTTCCTCCCACGATCCACCGGCGGGCACCCCGACGCGATAGTTGTGCCGCGGGATTGGCGTGAAGTTGCAGACCACGAGCGCGACCTCCTGCGGCCGCTTGCCGCGGCGCACGAAGGCGATGACCGAGTTCTCCCAGTCCTGGAAATCGACCCAGGCGAAACCCTCCGCGCTGAAATCCTGCGCATGCAGGGCGGGCAGGGTGCGGTAGCAATGGTTCAGGTCGCCGATCCAGCGCTGGACGCCGTCGTGCAGCGGATATTGCAGCACATGCCATTCCAGGCTTTCCTCGTGCTGCCATTCGCGTCGCTGGCCGAATTCACCGCCCATGAACAGCAGCTTCTTGCCGGGATGTGCCCACATGTAGCCGTAGAGCAGGCGCAGGTTGGCGAACTGCTGCCATTCATCGCCCGGCATCTTGCCGATCAGCGCGCCCTTGCCATGGACCACCTCGTCGTGCGACAGCGGCAGCAGGAAGTTTTCGGTGAAGGCATACCAGATGCTGAAGGAGATCTGGCCGTGGTGATAACGGCGATGGATCGGGTCGGTCTGGAAGTATTTCAGCGTGTCATGCATCCAGCCCATGTTCCACTTCATGCCGAAGCCCAGCCCGCCGGCATAGGTCGGTCGCGACACCATGGGCCAGGCGGTGGACTCCTCCGCGAGAGTCTGGGTGTCGGGGTGATCCCGGTAGACGGCTTCGTTGAGCTGGCGCAGGAAGACCATGGCCTCCAGGTTTTCGCGACCGCCGTGGCGGTTGGGGATCCACTCGCCCGCGCGGCGCCCGTAGTCGAGGTACAGCATGGAAGCCACCGCGTCCACGCGCAGGCCGTCGATGTGATATTTGTCCAGCCAGAACAAGGCGCTGGAGAGCAGGAAGGAGCGCACTTCGTTGCGCCCATAGTTGAAGATGGCGCTGTTCCATTCGGGGTGGAAGCCTTGCCGCGGATCGGCATGCTCGAACAGATGGGTGCCATCGAAGTAGGCCAGGCCGTGCTCGTCGCTGGGGAAATGCGACGGCACCCAGTCAAGGATGACGCCGAGGCCGGCCTGATGCAGGCAATCGACGAGATACATGAAGTCCTGCGGGGTCCCGTAGCGCGCGGTGGGCGCGAAATAGCCAGTCGTCTGATAGCCCCAAGAGCCGTAGAAGGGATGCTCCATGACGGGCAGCAGTTCGACATGGGTAAAACCCAGGCTGCGCGCGTGACTCGCGAGGCGCGGGGCGATTTCGCGATAACTCAGGAAGCGGTTGCCGTCTTCCGGGACCCGCTGCCATGAACCCAGATGGACCTCATAGATGGACATGGGCGCGTCCAGGCCGTTGGCATCCCGCCGCCGCGCCATCCACTCGGCATCGCCCCACGCATAGTCGAGCGCCCACACCCGCGAGGCTGTGGCGGACGGCGGTTCGCTGCAGACGGCAAAGGGATCGGCCTTGTCGACGGCATAGCCGTCATGGCGCGAGCGGATGTGGAATTTGTAGGGACTGCCGATGGCAACGCCAGGCACCGTCCCTTGCCAGATGCCGGAATCGTCCGTGCGCGCCGCGAGCGGATGTGCCTGCTTGTTCCAGCCGTTGAAATCGCCGATGACCGAGACGGCAGCGGCGTTGGGCGCCCAGAGGGCGAAGTGGATCGCGGGGCTTCCATCGCCTTGCACCACGCGGTGCGCGCCGAGCTTGTCGAACAGGCGGGTATGGGAGCCTTCCCTGAACAGGTAGATGTCGTGCGGCGTCAGGTGGTGGGTTTGCGGATCGACGAGGAAATCTTTCTTTTCCATCCTGGTGTCCTGTTGGCGGATGCAGACGATGGTGAAATGCGAGCTTCGCGGGCGCTGGTCGCCGCAGGTCGACGATGCCTGATCACGGGCCCGGCACCGATGTCAGTTGCGGCACGGGGTCATCGATGCACGCCACGTCCGGCTCCCTTGGTCGGACCCGGCAGGGTCGGCAAGGTTCCGCGCAGGGGCAGAACGCGCGCCGCGCAGCGCTCGCGGGTGCGATCGATGGTGGGGTCAGTGTCTCTGGCGCGCGCGGGGGGCGGGCAGCAGTGCGCGCAGGCTGGCCGCGAGGCCGTTGGCATCCAGACCGCAGGCCGCGAGCAGTTCTTCCCGGCTGCCATGCTCCAGGAAACGGTCGGGCAGCCCGAGATGGGTGACGGTCGCGGTCATGCCGTGGCGGGACAGGCATTCGGCCACCGCACTGCCGGCGCCGCCGGCGACGACATTGTCTTCGAGCGTGACGAGGTGCCGATGGGTGCGGGCCAGTTCCAGCACGAGCGACTCGTCGAGCGGTTTGATGAAGCGCATGTTGGCCACCGTGGCGTCGACACTCCCTGCCGCCTCCAGCGCGGCCGGCAGCAAGGCACCGAAAGACAGTATGGCGATGTGCCGCCCTTGGCGCCGGATCTCACCGCGACCCAAGGGTAAAGGCGGGGCATCGGTGCGAAAGTCGACACCCATGCCCGCCCCGCGCGGATAGCGCACGGCGGTGGGGCCGTCGATCGTGAGCGCCGTGTTGAGCATGGCGCAACATTCGGCCTCATCCGCCGGGGCCATCAGCACCAGATTGGGGACGCAGCGCAGGAAGGAGAGGTCGAAGGCCCCGTGATGCGTCGCGCCGTCCTGACCCACGGGCCCGGCCCGATCGATTGCCAGCACCACCGGCAGATGCTGCAGCGCAACGTCATGGACGAACTGGTCGTAGGCCCGCTGCAGGAAGGTGGAGTAGATGGCCACCACCGGATGCAGTCCTTCGCAGGCCATCCCCGCTGCCAGCGTCACCGCGTGCTGCTCGCAGATGCCGACGTCGAAGTAGCGGTCCGCAAATCGCTTTTCGAATTCGACCAGCCCGGAACCCTCGCGCATGGCAGGCGTGATGGCCACGACGCGCGCGTCCTGCGCGGCGGCGTCGCAGATCCACGCGCCGAAAACCTGACTGTAGGTGGGCTTCGCAGATCGGAA
>JAJXTQ010000125.1 GCA_021783685.1 Pseudomonadota bacterium
GGTCGGTACCGATGATCCGGAAGCGGTCGCCATCGATTTCGACCAGCACATTGGCCAGCACGGGCATGGTCTGACGCCGTTCGACCACACCGATCGTGGCTTGCAGGCGTTTGAGAAGCTCCTCGCGGGAAAATTCGACTGTCATGGTCTGGCCGTCTCGGATGGTGAATCAAATATAAATCTTATGTCTTTCTGGATGGTAGCTGTTAGCGCTGTGGATAAGTCCGCCTGCCGCGTCTTTTTCCTTATGATCCAGCCAGTTGTGACCTTTTGAAAGCTGTGAGTCGGTGCGCGCGGATCCTGTGCATGAAATGTGGATAACCGGAGGTCGCTACAGGTCGGTTGGAATTGTGCCCGGCTTATCCACGGTTTTCCCACAGCTTCTGCAATGGCGACGCTAGGCCGACAGGATTCGGGTAAGGTTCTGATAGTCTTCGTTGATTCGAGGATCGCTGGTCCGGAGTTCCACGAGTTTGCGACAGGCGTGCAACACCGTCGTATGGTCCCGGCCGCCGAAGTGCTTGCCGATCTCCGGCAGGCTGTGCGAGGTCAGTTCCTTGGCCAGCGCCATGGCGATCTGTCGTGGTCGCGCGATGGACCGGGTGCGGCTGGAGGAGATCAGATCGCTCCGGCGGATCTTGAAGTAGTCCGCCACGACGAGCTGGATGTTGTCCAGGGTCACCAGCTTTTCCTGCAGGCGCAACAAATCCTTCAGCGCTTCGCGCGCTTCATCGATGCCGATCGGCGAACCCTTGAACTGGCAATGGGCCACGACGCGACGCAGCGCCCCTTCCAGTTCACGCACGTTGGATCGCACCTGCTGCGCAATGAAGAACGCCACCGGGTCCGGCAACGCGACCCCAGACTGCTCGGCCTTCTTGATGAGAATCGCGGTGCGCGTTTCCAGCTCCGGCGGTTCGACCGCTACCGTCAGGCCCCAGCCAAAGCGGGATCGGAGCCGTTCCTCGAGACCCTGGACCTCTTTGGGATAGCGGTCGCATGTCAGGATGATCTGCCGGTGACCTTCGAAGAGGGCATTGAAGGTGTGGAAAAATTCTTCCTGGGATTGCTCCTTGCCCTCGAAGAACTGGATGTCGTCGATCAGCAGCGTATCGACGGACCTGTAAAAGTTCTTGAATTCATTGATTTTATGGTTCTTCAGCGCATGAACCATGTCGTTCACGAAGCGCTCCGAATGAAGGTAAACGACCTTGGCGCCGCGACGTCGCTGCAGGAGATCGTTGCCCACGGCCTGCATCAAATGGGTCTTGCCAAGACCGACCGAGCCATAGATGAACAGGGGGTTGTAGGAGTGCCCGGGATTCTCGGCCACCTGCCGGGCGGCGGCGAACGCCAGCTGATTGGACTTGCCTTCGATAAAACTATCGAAGGTAAAACCGGGGTTGATGCGATTCCCGGTGAGCGGCTCGGGACGCACGGGGGCCGGTCGACCGGCCTCGCTGACCACGGCTGCGGCAGGTGTGGCCGCACCCACTTCGATACTGCTCGGCGGCACGGTGGTCGGTGCAAGTCGACGAATCGTGCTTTGAATCACCTCGAGGTAATGGGTGTGCACCCACTCCTGGACAAAGGTATTCGGCGCAAGAAGGCGTAGCTGCCGGCCGTCCTCGACCGCGTGCAAGGGAAGCACCCACACCCCGAAATCCTGTTCCGGGAGCTGGGATCGCAGGGCATCAAGACAGATTTTCCAAACCGACACAAGAGGATCCAATTTATTGTAATCAAAGCGTTTAACAACAAAGAATCCCCGCCGTTCCCGTACGGGCAAATCAGTCTATACCCCTTTTGGTGGCCTAGCCACCGCATCGCCCGTTGACATGGACGCGGCTCGGGAAGTAGCATTTCCAGCCCCCGTGTCCCGCCTCGGACGCGCAACCCTTTGTCGTAAAGACGGTCGACTCCATGAAACGAACCTACCAGCCCAGCGAACTGCGTCGCAAACGAACTCATGGCTTCCGGGCCCGCATGGCGACGAAGAACGGCCGGCTTGTCATCAAAGCCCGCCGCGCCAAGGGTCGTCATCGCCTGACGGTCTGATTGAGCTCCAGTCCAGCCCGCTGCGCGGCGTTCCCCAGTTCGCACCGGTTGACGCGGGCCGGTCAGTACGCGGCGGTACGCGCCAACGGTCAGCGACAGGGCGGCGCCGAGTTCGTCGTCCTGAGTCTGCCCAACTCCCTTCCCCATGCACGGCTGGGCTTGGCGATTTCGGTCAAGGCGGCGGGTAACGCCGTCGCCCGGAATCGACTCAAGCGCCTCTGTCGCGAAAGCTTCCGGCAGAGCCAGATCGACCTCGCCGGATGGGACATCGTGGTCATGGCCCGGTCGGGCGCCGCCGGCTTGACCACCGCCGCATTGCTGCACGCCCTCGATCGCCACTGGCGACGCATCGCCGCACGGGCTAAAGTGCCGGTCTCGATTCCTCCCGAACGCCTTTAGGCCTGTCGTCATGGAAAACATACGCTTCACGCTCTATGCGGTTCTTGCAGCCGTCGTCTTCTTGATTTGGCAGGCCTGGACCGAAGACGCCGCAAAGCTTGCCGCGCCGCCGGGTGCGCCCCCGGCCATGACGGCAGAGGCGCCGAAACCCGCGGTTGATTTGCCGGCCCTCGATGCGCCGACCCTCGCGCCCCCGGCGCCCGGGGCAAGCGCGCAGCCGACGCCGGTCATGGCCAGTGCCGAACGGATCGCCTTCCAGACAGATCTCCTGCGCGGCAAAATCGATGCAGCCGGTGGTGATCTGCGCCAGTTGGAACTGCTGGAATACCCACTGTCGGCGGATGATCCCGCCACGCCGGTGCGCTTGCTCGCCGATGGCGACGGGCAATTCTTCATTGCCCAGAACGGCCTGCTCTCCGCCGATGGCCCCGCCCCCGATCATCGCGCCGTCTACCGTTCCGATCGGGACCAGTACCGCCTCGAATCCGGCGCCCAGACCCTCGAAGTGCCGCTCGGCTGGAGCGATCCGTCCGGCCTGACCGTGACCAAGCGGTATATCTTCGAACGCGGCAGCTACGTCGTGCGGGTCGTTTTCGCCGTGGAGAATCGCGGTGAAACCGCTTGGCGCGGCAGCCTCTACAGCCAGTTGCAGCAGCTTCCGCCCCCGCAACCCAAGCGCAGCTTCCTGATGCCGCACACTTTCGCGGGCGTCGGCTTTTACGACGGCCAGCGCTACCAGAAGCGGGCCTTCGACAAGCTCGCCGCAGAGCCGGTCGATCTGCGCCAGCAGGGAGCCTGGGCCGGTTTCGTCGACCACTACTTCCTCGGCGCGCTCCTGGGCAAGGACGGCGTCGAAAACCGCTATTACAGCAAGCTGTTGCCGGGCGGTCAGAGCATCATCGGCTTGACCGAACCCGTCGTCGAGTTGGCGCCCGGCGAATCGCGGACGCTCGAAACCCAGCTGTTTCTGGGACCCAAGGAGCAGGATCTGCTGGCTGGAGTGGCGCCCGGGCTGGAGCGCACCGTCGACTACGGCTTCCTGACCATCATCGCCAAGCCGCTGTTCTGGGTCATGACCTGGCTGCACGCCGCCCTCTTCGAGAATTGGGGCCTGGCCATCATTGCCCTCACCGTGCTGATCAAACTGGGGTTCTTCAAGCTCTCCGAATCGCAGTATCGCTCCATGGCGAAGATGCGCGAGTTTGCGCCGCGCATCCAGGCCTTGCGCGACCGCTACGGCGAGGACAAGCAGAAGCTCAACGAAGCCATGATGGAGCTCTACCGCAAGGAGAAGTTCAATCCCTTGGGCGGCTGTTTGCCCATTTTCGTCCAGATGCCCGTGTTCATCGCGCTGTACTGGGTCTTGCTGGAAAGCGTGGAACTGCGTCAGGCACCGTTCTTCTTCTGGATCAACGACCTGTCGGCGAAGGATCCCTACTATGTGCTGCCGGTGCTGTTCGGCATCAGCATGCTGATCCAGCAAAAGCTGAGCACGGCGCAAGGCACCATGGACCCCATGCAGGAGCGCGTCATGATGATGATGCCGGTCCTCATGACCGTGTTTTTCGCCCTGTTCCCCTCGGGTCTGGTCCTGTATTGGGTGGTCAGCAACAGCCTGGGCATCCTGCAGCAGTGGTACATCACCCGCAAAGTGGAGCGCGAAAAGACGCGGCACGCGCCGGCGGTCTGAGCCGCTGAGGGGGTGATGACCGCGTCCACCGACACCATTGCCGCCATCGCCACGCCGCCGGGTTTCGGCGGCGTCGGCATCGTCCGTCTCTCGGGCCCCGCCGTGCCCGCACTGGCCGTCGACCTTCTGGGGCGACTGCCTGCTCCGCGCCATGCCACGCACGCACGCTTTCGCGACACCGAGGGCGCCGTGCTCGACGCCGGGCTGGCGCTCTATTTCCCGGCGCCCCACTCCTTCACCGGCGAGCACGTGCTGGAATTGCAGGGCCATGGCGGCCCGGTGGTGCTGGATCTCGTGCTGGCGCGCTGCTACGGGCTCGGCGCCCGTCCGGCCCGACCCGGTGAATTCTCCGAACGCGCTTTTCTGAACGGCAAGCTCGATCTCGCCCAGGCCGAAGCCGTGGCCGATCTCATCGCCAGCGGCTCGGCTGCGGCGGCGCGGGCCGCCATGGCCTCCCTGCAGGGCGTCTTTTCCGAACGGGTCACGGCGCTCACCGAGGCGGTCATCGCCCTGCGCGTCCACGTCGAGGCGGCGATCGATTTTCCGGAGGAAGAGGTCGATTTTCTCGCGGATCCGGACATCGGTGCGCGACTTGCGGCGCTGCGGGAACAGCTCGCCGCGCTGACAGCGTCGGCCGGGCAGGGCCGGGTGCTGCGCGACGGTTTCACGGTCGTGATCGCCGGGCCGCCGAATGCCGGCAAATCGAGCCTGCTCAACGCCCTGAGCGGCGAGGAAACCGCCATCGTGAGTGCGCAGGCCGGTACCACGCGCGACATTCTGCGCAGCCAGATCGTCATCGACGGCTTGCCTTTGCATGTGATCGACACCGCCGGTCTGCGCGCGAGCGGCGACAGCATCGAACAGGAAGGCATCCGCCGGGCCCGCGCGGCCGTGGCGGGCGCCGACCGGGTGCTGCTGATGCAGGATCACAGCCGGCTGCCGCCCGGCCCCCTTCCCGGGGCGGCCGAGCTGTTGCAGGCGCACGACCTGCCGCTCGATCTGCCGGTCAGCCTGCTCTACAACAAGATCGACCTCAGCGGTGGTCCTGCGGGCCTGTGGGACGGGGCCGCCGAGGTGCCCCACATCGGCCTTGCGGTCACGACCGGCGTGGGGCTCGATGCCCTGCGCGCACATCTCAAGGACTGCGCCGGCTACAGCGCAGGCGCGGGCGTCTTTTCGGCCCGGCGGCGTCATCTCGACGCGCTGGCGCGCGCCGCCGCGCATCTCGCGCTGGCCGAAACCCGCCTGCACCACGATCGCGCCGGCGAACTGGCCGCGGAGGAGCTGCGCCTCGTCCAGGACGCCTTGGGCGAAATCACGGGCGCCTTTACCAGCGACGACCTGCTGGGCCGCATCTTCACCAGTTTCTGCATCGGCAAGTAAGCATCGGCCGTCACCGATCTCGACCGGGAGCGGCGGGACCAAGGGAAAACGCGGGATAGCCATGAAGCGCGTCGCGCGCGATCGGGCGCCACGTGGCCTAGTTCGACTTCGACGTGCTCTGCGGTCCGGGCCGCAGCCAGCGCGATTATCTGGAACTGGCCGAACGGTTCGAAACCTTGCTGATCAGCGGTATCCCCATCCTGGACGAACGCAAGGAAGACGCGGCGCGGCGGTTGATCCATCTCGTCGACGTGGCCTATGACCACCGTCTGGCGCTGTTCCTCACCGCCGAGGCTGACGCCACCTCCCTGTACCAGGGCAAAAAACTGACTTTCGAGTTTGCCCGCACCGCCAGTCGATTGCAGGAGATGGGGAGCAGCGCCTACCTCGCCCAACACCATCGACCCTGACAGCCCCCGCCCGGCTCGCCGTTTGAGCGTCTGCCGGAGACGCATCTGCGGCCGTTTGGTAGCGGGCCCAGCGGCGCGTATCGGCTGTCGCGGCCGTGTCCGGTGCCGGCCATGGGGGGAATCAGGACCGGGCCTTCGACGAGTGATCGCAACGGTCATCCTGAAATCCATTCGCGCTGAGTGGGCGCCCAACCGCTGCCTGGCGAATCCGGTAGCGGTCGACGCAGGCACGAACAACCGCTAGACTCTCCGCCGTCATCGGGGAGTAGCCGCTCTTCCGCCGGAAGAGGCTTGCGTCAACACACTTGGCCCACCGGCCATGGCGCAGGCAGTCGCGCACCTGGCAAGACCTTTGACCACAGCGCCTCCGCAGGCCGGGGCGGCGCCGTGGTCAAACGCGTCGT
>JAJXTQ010000126.1 GCA_021783685.1 Pseudomonadota bacterium
GCAATCAGCAAGGCAAAGGCAAACGGGAGGATCCAGAAACCCCAGTTGTTGATGCGCGGCAGCGCCATGTCGGGCGCACCGATCATGACCGGCAGCAGCCAGTTGGACAGCCCGACGAAAGCCGGCATCACGCCGCCGAAAATCATCACCAGCGCGTGCATGGTGGTCATCTGGTTGAAGAACTCGGGACGCACCAGTTGCATGCCGGGCTGGAACAGTTCCGCACGAATCACCAGCGCCATCACGCCGCCGACCAGAAACATCACCAGGGACAACCAGAGGTAGAGTGACCCCAGGTCCTTGTGGTTGGTGGTCGTCAGCCAGCGCCGGAAGAAGCGCGGATCCGGGCCGTGAGCGTGATCGTGATCGTCGTGAACCAGAGCGTGGTCAGTCATCGAGTTTCTCCCATTCACCTGATCAACGGGCCGCGACGAGGGCGGTATCCGCAACGACGGCCGCCGACTCCACCTTCGGCGTGCGCTGCGCCTCGAGCCAGGCGGCATAGTCTTCCGGCGTCTTGGCTTCGACCACCACCGGCATGAAGCCATGGTCGCGGCCACACAGTTCGGCGCACTGCCCACGATAGACACCGGGCACGTCGATGCGCGTCCAGAACTCGTTGATGAAACCCGGGACGGCGTCTTTCTTCACGGCCAGATCCGGCACCCACCAGGCATGGATCACGTCGTTGGAGGTGATCAGAAAGCGGATTTTCTGGCCGATGGGCACGACCACCGGGTGATCGACGTTCAAGAGGTAGTGATCGACCGACTTCAGGTCGATCTGCGCGCCCAGCTGGCGGGCTGCGTTGCTGTCCTGGGCCAGCGCGCTGTAAAAGGAAATGTTTTCGTCCAGATAGTCGTAGTGCCATTTCCATTGGTAGCCGGTGATCTTGATGGTCAGATCGGCCTGACTGGTATCGTCCATCTTGATCAGCATGCCGGCAGCGGGGATGGTCATGATGACCAGAATGGCGAAGGGAATGATGGTCCAGACCAGCTCGACGGTCGTGTTCTCGTGGAAATTGGCGGCCCGGGCGCCCACGGATTTGCGAAAGCGCACCATGGAATAGACGATCGCGCCGAACACGAGCAGACCGATCCCGACACAGACCCAGAACATGGCCATGTGGAGGTCGTGGACGCCGCGGCTGACCTCGGTCACGCCCTCGGTCATGTTGTATCGAAGGCCGGCTTGCGCCCCCGTCGATCCGATGCTGATCACCAGAGCGGCCAGAGTCGTCCACAGACCCTTTCCACACACACGCTTGTCCGTCATACCACTCGCACTCCGTCAGTCTCGCTGGGGGCCCGCGGCCACGTCGGCCCCGACCCAACGACTTCTTTCAACCGATTCGCCAATTGCCGGCGCTCGACATCTCTCAAATCGCGCCCCAGCTCGAGTCGCCGAGTGCGACACACCAGCCAGAGCCGGGACGGCTCGGCGTCCGCATCCAGCCAGATGCGGGCAAAGGCCTGTTCGAAAACGGTGGTTCGCTCCGGGCGGCGGTGGCCGGACTCGATGCGGATGCGACCGGATTCGACGCGGATGACTTCCCGGTAGGCATTGCGGCGCAGGCAATGCCTCAGGGTGAAGATGACCGCCAGACTTTCCAGTCCCGCGAACGGGAGCATCGGCCAGAGCCCGGTCGAAACCGCCCAGAAGCCGCTGATGGCCAAGGGCAGACAGGCCAGCGCGCCGAAGCCCCACGCCGCCCGTGGCGTCAGGGAGCCGTCGGGGGCGATGACACAGCAAAAAGGCTGTTCCGCCATCGGGTCTCGGGAGTCCATGGACACCCCATCACAACCGCCAGTTTTCGGTTTCCTGCCGCGCTCGCCGTGACCATGCGCAAGGCGGCCGGAAAAGCCCGGGAAGCTTAATTGATGGAGGTCATTGCCGCAAGGGATCACGGGCTTCCGGGCGGCCTGGCCTCACGGGAAGAAAGCCGGGTCGAGCGCCGCTTCGGCGGCCTCACCGTGGTGCACCACCCCCAGGCAGGGCGTCGGCATCCGGGACCGGAGACTCTGCAGATTGCCGGCCAGCGCGGCCATCGCCGGCTGCGGCAGGTTGGCCACCCAGCCGCACAGCCGCGGTCCGATGGCTTCTGCCGACAGCAAGGCGTGGTTGATGCACCCGAGGCGCATGCCCACCACCAGGATCACGGGCAGGTCGAGCGTTGCTGCCAGATCGGCCATGTCCCAGTCGTCCCCCAGAGGCACGCGCCAGCCGCCGGCGCCCTCGACCACGACGGCATCGACCCGCGCGCTCAGGGTGTTGAAGGCGCGCACGATGGGCTCGGGACCGATGGCGACGCCAACCTCGCGCGCCGCCAGATGCGGCGCAATGGGCGGCGCGAAGGCATACGGGTTGACGATTTCATAGGGGACATCGACGGTCCCCGCTTCCCGGAGCGCCAGGGCGTCGGCGTTGCGGAGTCCGTCTGGGGACACCTCGCAGCCGGTCGCCACGGGCTTGAAGCCGGCGACCTGCAGGCCGTGGCCGGCCAGCAGGCGCAATAGGCCGCATGCAACATGGGTCTTGCCGATCTCGGTGTCGGTTCCGGTGACGAACCAGCCCCGCGTCGCCATGACGTCAACCACCCGCGGACTTGCGGCGCAGGCTCGACAGCGGCACGTGCACCTCGCCGTCATGCCGAACCGGTGGGGACTGCTCGGGCGCCCAGGCGTGCCCATAGACCAGTTCCATGCTGAGCGGCAACGAGGGGCCCGGATGCTGCGCCCGGTACTGCCGCTGCATGGCCGCGAAGCGCGCCGTGCCGGTCAGGCCGCGGCGCCGGGCGATGAGCCCGTTGCCCCAGCCGGCCTGACGCAGGTCGCCGAACAGGACCGAAAAATCCGCATAGGTGAAGCACAACCGCTCCACGTCCATCACCGGGTCGGCAAGCCGCGCCCGCACCAGCGCGTCGCCGACGTCGTGCAGGTCGAGGAAGGGATGGACATGCGGCTCATCGTCCACCGCGGCCCAGGCGCTGCGGAACTCCTGCAGGGTGTCCGGCCCCAGGGTGGTGAACAGGAACAGCCCGCCCGGCCGCAGAATGCGCGCCACCTCGGCGAACATCGGCGCCGGATCGCTGAGCGCCGCCAGCACCAGATTGGAAAACACCAGATCCACACTGGCCCCGGCCAGCGGCAGCCGCGGCCCGTCGGCCTGTACGGGGAGGGGGCGCTTCTTCCAGAACGTCAACCGCCGCCGCCGCAGCGGCCCCAGGAGCGCCCGATCGACATCCAGCGCCACCACGCGCGCCTGCGGGTAGCGGCGTGCGAGTGCGTGCGTGCCCGCCCCCGCCGCGCTGCCCAGATCGACCACCCAGCGCGGATCCAGACGCATGTAGTCGAGCCGCTCCAGCAAGCGGCTGCGCGCCTCGGCGAGCAGCACACTGTGCGCCAGGCCGGCCCCCGCGCGCGCGTAGCGCCGGCGCACCGCGCGGTCGTCGAGCCGGTGCGGCGCCAGCCGCCAGTCCTCGGGACGATCAGCCATGCCGCGGCGGACCCCTCATGCGCGCCGGTCCCAACAATGGCCCAAGGCCTCGACCAGACCGTCCACCTGCTCCGGCGTATGTGCCGCCGAGAGCGTGATGCGCAGTCGCGCCGTCCCGGCCGGCACCGTCGGCGGCCGGATCGGCGTCACCCAGTAGCCCGCCTCCAGCAAGCGCGCGCCCAGGGCCATGGCGCGCGTGGCGTCGCCGACCAGCAGCGGCTGGATGGGGGTCGCGGAGGCCATGAGCGGCAGCCCCAGACGCTCGGCGCCGGCACGAAAGCGCAGGATCAGTTCGGTGAGGCGCGCGCGCCGCCAGCCGTCGCGCCGCGCCAGCGCCAAGGCCGTCCGCGTGGCGGCGGCCAGGGCGGGCGGCGGCGCAGTGGTGTAGATATAGGTGCGCGCGCGCTGTACCAGATACTCGATCAGCGTCTCGCTGCCGGCCACGAAGGCGCCGAAGGTCCCGAGCGCCTTGCCCAGCGTGCCCACATAGACCGGGACATCGGCCTCGGCAAGGCCGCAATGCGCGACCGCGCCCGCCCCGTCCCCCAGCACGCCGAAGCCGTGCGCGTCGTCGACCACGAGCAGCGCCTGGCGCCGCGCCGCCAGCGCCGCCAGCGCCGGCAGGGGCGCCAGATCGCCGTCCATGCTGAACACCGCATCGGTCACGATGAGCGCAGGACCGGGCGCCGCCGTCATCGCCGTCTCGAGCGCGGCCACGTCGGCGTGGGCGTAGCGCTGCATCCGCCCCCGCGACAGCCAGCCGCCGTCGAGCAGGGAGGCGTGGTTCAGGGCGTCCTCGAAGACGACGTCGCCCGGCTCGGTGAGGGCGTTGATGACGCCCATGTTGGCCATGTAGCCCGTCGAAAACAGCAGCGCCCGCGGCCGTCCCACGGCCTCGGCCAGCTCGGCTTCCAGCGCCTCGTGCTCGGGGTGATGTCCGCTGATCAGATGGGCCGCGCCGCTGCCGGTGCCGCAGGCCGTCGCGCTCTGCGCCAGAGCGGCCGCCACCTCGGGATGATCGGCCAGCCCCAGATAGTCGTTGCTGCAGAACACCAGACAGTCCCGCCCGGAGAGGCGCGCCCGCACCCCAGCGCGCTGTTCGAGCACGCGCGGTCGGCGATAGAGGCCTTGGGCCTGGCGCTCGGAGAGCTCCTGCGCCCAGCGCTGCCCGAAAGGCGATGCGCTGCTCACGCCGATGCCACCCCGGCCGCCTCGTGCTCGGGATGCATCCCCAGGCGATGCAGCAGGGCGAGGTCCGTGTCGCCCTCGGGATTGGGCGTGGTCAGCAAACGCTCGCCGTAGAAGATGGAGTTGGCGCCGGCCAGGAAACACAGGGCCTGCATCTCGGGACTCATGGCGGTGCGGCCCGCCGACAGGCGCACGTGCGAGCGCGGCATGAGGATGCGCGCCACCGCCACCACGCGGACGAAATCGAAGGGATCCACCGCCTCGGCCGCCGCCAGCGGCGTGCCCTCGACCCGCACCAGCTGATTGACGGGCACGCTCTCCGGATGCGGCGACAGATTGGCCAGCGCGCGCAAGAGCTCGGCGCGGTCGTCCTCGCCCTCCCCCATGCCGACGATGCCGCCGCAGCAGACCTTGATACCGGCCTCGCGCACATGCGCCAGGGTGTCGAGCCGGTCCTGGTAGGTGCGGGTGGAGATGATCGCGCCGTAGTGCTCGGGCGAGGTGTCGAGGTTGTGGTTGTAGTAGTCGAGCCCGCACTCGGCCAGATACGCGGCCTGCTGCGCTTCCAGCATGCCCAGCGTGACACAGGTTTCCAGCCCCAGTTCGCGCACGCCGCGCACCATCGCCCCCACCCGCTCCAGATCGCGCGGCCGCGGACTGCGCCAGGCCGCGCCCATGCAGAAGCGCGTGGCGCCGGCCTCGCGCGCCCGGCGCGCCGCCGCCAGCACGGTCTCAAGGTCCATCAGCTTCTGCCGCTCCACGCCGGTATCGAAATGCACGCTCTGCGGGCAATAGGCGCAATCCTCGGGACAGCCGCCGGTCTTGATGCTGAGCAGGGTGCTGATCTGCACCGCCCGGGGATCGAAATGGCGCCGATGCAGGCTTTGCGCGGCAAACACGAGATCGGGAAACGGCCAGGCGAAGAGCGCGCGGACCTCCGTGGCGGACCAGTCATGACGGGGCGCTTGCGCGAGGACGGAGGACACGGTGGGCATGAGCATTCCTTGGCGGCCGGCGGTGATGCCCGGCATCTTAAGCGCCCCCCGTCCGCTGTCAACCCGGACGGCGCCTCATGGTTGACCGCGCCCGGCGCCTGGCCGCCCAGTGGCTGCTGCCGTGGCGCTGCACCCTCTGCGGCGCGGCGGGTCTGCCGGGTCTGGACCTGTGCGCCGCCTGCCACGCCGACCTGCCCTGGAACGTCTCGGCCTGCCCCGGCTGCGCCCAACCGATGCCGCCGGGCGCCGCGGACTGGCGCTGCGGTCGCTGTCTGGCCCATCCGCCGGCCTGGGACGGGGCTTTCAGCGCCCTGCGCTACGCCCTGCCGGTGGACGCCCTGATCCAGCAGCTCAAGTTCCAGGGCCGTCTGGCGCGGGCGCGCCTGCTCGGCGATCTGATGGCCACCGCGCTCGCCGCGTCGCGGCGCACGCCCTGGCCCGAGGCGCTGATCCCCGTCCCGCTGCACCCCGCCCGCCTGCGTGCACGCGGCTTCAACCAGGCGCGCGAACTCGCCCTGCACCTGACGCCACTGCCGGGCCTGCGGCTCCGCGACGATCTCGCCCGGCGCACGCGCGCCACGCCGCCGCAGGTGGGCCTCACCGCCGCGGCGC
>JAJXTQ010000127.1 GCA_021783685.1 Pseudomonadota bacterium
CGCATCGGGCGCTGGAAAGCGGCCGGACCACCGGCAAGCTCCTGCTCGTCCCGAACTCCATGGAGCGATGATTGTTCCCGTGGGCCAGAAGATGACGTCTGTGCCGGAAGCCACTGCTTTTCGAATCAAGCAGACGAATCAAGAGCTTCAGATCAGCTTCACCGGACCACCGTGATACGGGAGTCTGTTCAGAAAGATATTGCCTTTCAATATGCCGGAAGCCTTGGCTTGGATCAGTTCATCGGCCAAGGACTGTGGTTCTGCGCTGGAGATGTAAACGTCACCGCCAATGTGTTCGAGGGAAGGCGGAAGCGCGGAAAGACGGGTTCCTTCCAGAATGAAATTTCCGCCGATTCTTTTGAGTTTCGGAAGATCGAGTTCTTTTGCCCCGCTTGCGTCAAAATCATTGCCGACGGATTCTAGGCTGGGAAATTTCATGACCCGTCCTCCTGTGTTGCTCTCATGACAGTCGCAATCTTCCTGAGCATTTCATTGCGCATCTCGTCTCCTTTTTCGCCGTAGTGAGCTTCCCGGTGATGATTTGGACACAAAGCGATCACGTTTTCCGAGGAGTCTTCGCCGTTTTCGTGTAGCGGGATGATGTGATGCGTTTCCAGATAGATTTTACCGCTGCCCATCCCGAATCCCCGCTGACCGCAGTACTCACAACGACCTTGTGACCGATTCAGCGCATGCCGACGAACATTCGCGCGCCGCATAAACACAGAAATCTGCCGCTCGATCCGCTCCGTGGGACCACCGACGCGTCCGGCAAGATCGAATTGATCTTCATAGTCGGCCGTGGTTGCACCGGCGCCGCGCCTCAAGGTGGCGGCCCCACTTTCAAGACGGCACTCTACATGCCAGGGTTCCGGATCAAGGCAACGCGCAGCAACCCGATGGGGCTTGTCAGGTCCATTGTTTGCGGAGCTGCAGACGATGATTCGAAGCGGGAGATTGGATTCAAAGGCTTCCCGGATCGCCTCATTTGCCTGCTTTATCCGGCGAACGACGGTAGCATGTTTCCCTTTTAATGGAACGTCCCATGAGTAGCTGACGACGCCATCCACTTCGGTCATTTCTTCATGCCACAAGCACAAGACGACGACCCTTCCGTGTTGAACAAATGCCCAGTTAAAGCAGAAATTTGGATTCGCGGCAGCGTTTGCAACTTTGCCTGCCTCCCACTCGGCCACGTCGACGCCAGATTTCTGAACCAAATCATACACGCGAGCGTGACCATTTGGTCGCAATTCTTCAAGAATAGACACCGTTTCCTCGTTCGCTAATCGTGCATTACTGCAATGGATATGGATTGGCAGCATGCCCAATGCATGCGCCACGAGCCGCCTGATTTAAGGTTAAGAGTAGACCATTGCGCGTCTGGGCACACGTGACCCACTCGGAACGCTAGAACGATGATCATTCGTCAACCCGGCACACAGAAAATCCATCACCTCAGTGTGCGCTCTCGGCCGCGCGCTGCCTGAACAGGAAAATGCCGATCAGGATGAAGGCCATCAGCGCAGCCGAGGCGGCATATCGGCTCAGGGCCAGACCGCCCTCGCTCAGCGGCTTGTCCAGAAAGTCGCCCACCACTGCGCCGAGCGGACGGGTCAGGATGAACGCGGCCCAGAACAGCAGTGTGCGCGACAGGCGGGTGCCGTAGTAGGCCGCCACGATCGCGGCCAGCAAGGCGCCGAACAGGATCGCTGCGCCGTCATAACCCAGCCCGGCCGTATCGGCGGTCCAGTCGCCCAGCGCCGTGCCCAGGGTCTGGGAGAACATGATCGTCATCCAGTAAAACGCTTCGGCTTTGGGCGTCGTGACGGAGCTCACGGCGACGGTGCCCAGGGTGCGGCGCCACGCCAGAAGCGAGCCGAGCAGCAAGGCCAGCAGCAGGCTCGATCCGCCCGCATAGCCGATGCCCAGGGAGCGGTCGGCGAAATCGGCGAGCGTGGTGCCGACCGTGGTCGTGGCGATGATCGTGGCCCAGTACAGGAAAGGATGGAATGTTTTGGCGCGGATCTGGGCCGCGACGGCCACCATGAAGATCCCGGCGAATATGGCCGTGCCGGCGAGATAACCCAGATCCATGGACATCGACACGGCATCACCGGCGGTTTCGCCGAGGGTGGTGGCGGCGATCTTGATGATCCAGAAGCCCAAGGTGACTTCCGGGACTTTGCCGAACGGGCGGGGGGATTGGGGCGTGGCGTGGCGTGACATGGACGCGGCTTCCTTGGTGAAACGATCGGGACGTTTCGCCACGCTAGCCGGGCGGGATTAGGATTCTCTTAAGTAAAGAGCGCTGCGAGTGGGGTTGCTGACGGGACGGGCGGCTGCCCGGGCGAACCGCCGGGAGGCGTTCACGGCGCCGGACCGGGGCGCGCCCGATCAAGTGCGGCGCAGACCGCGCGGGCGCCCAGGAGCAAGCGCGGACCGGCCCGTTGCAGCCAATCGGGGTCGATGGCGTAGAGATGCCCGGCGCGCACGGCGGGCAGATCAGGCCATTGTTGCCACTGCGCCAGCCAGGCCGGTTCCCGGCCGCCCATGCCGCCGGCCAGCATGACCTCCGGCGCTGCGGCCAGCACGGCCTCGAGCGAAACCGTCGGCGTCGGCGTGCGCAGGTCGGCAAAGACATTCTCCCCGCCGCACAGCGTGATCACCTGGTCGATCCAGTGACCGCCGCCGACCGTCATCAGCGGCTGATTCCAGACCTGGTAAAAGACGCGCACGCGGCGCGCGGCGCGATGGCCTGTGGCGAGCTCGGCCAGGCCCGCCTCGAAGGCGCGGGCGGCGGCTTCCGCCCGCTCCCGGCTGCCGGCCAGCCGGCCGAGATTGCGCAGCGCGGCGGGGATGTCGGCAAGCCTGTCCGGATCGGTGCGATAGACCGGCAGGCCCAGTTGCTCGAGCTGATGCAGTTGCTCGGGCCGGTTGCCGCTGCGCCAGCCGACCACCAGATCGGGCTGGAGGGCCAGCACCGCCTCGACGTTCACATCGGTGTAGCTGCCCACCGTCCGAAGCCGGCGTGCGGCCGGTGGATGATCGCTGTAGTCCACGCCGGCGATCAGGCGGTCACCCGCGCCGGCCGCGAACAACAGTTCGGTGATGTGCGGCGCCAGGCTCACGATGCGCTTTGCCGGACCGGCGAGCGTGATCCGCTGGCCGCTGTCGTCGACGGCTTCCAGGGCGGCAGCCCACGCGTGGCGCGCCCCGAGCGCGCAGAGCATCACGCACGCGAGCATCGCGATCTGCCGCCGCCGGCGGCTTGCGCCATTCCCTGCGTCTGCCCGATCCGGCGCGCGCGGGGCGCAAGACGCGGAGGGCGCCGAATTGCCCGGTGTGGCCGCGTGCTTTAGGATGAAAGCCCCACTATCTCCAAGGCCGAGCGCTTCCAGGCGACGGACGGCCCCAGACATGGACCTGTTGCTACTCCCGTTTCTCATCCTGCTCAATGCCCTGTTTGCCTTGTCCGAAATGGCAGTCGTTTCCTCACGGCACGCGCGCCTGAAGCATCTGTCGGAGCGCAAGCACCCGGGTGCCGGGGCGGCGCTCCAGTTGCACGAGTCGCCGTCCAACTTCCTGTCGACCATTCAGGTGGGCATCACCACCGTGGGTATTCTCAGCGGCGCCGTCGGCGAACGCACCCTGGCCGATCCCCTGGCCGTCTGGTTGAACGGTGTTCCGGCGCTGGCCCCGCACGCCCATGTGCTGGCGCTCGGCAGCGTGGTGGTGTTCCTGACCTTCGTATCGGTGGTCGTCGGCGAACTCGTGCCCAAGCGATTGGCGCTGTTGGCGCCGGAAAGCGTGGCTTCCCGCATTGCCTTGCCCATGCAGACCCTGTCGCGCATCGCCCGGCCGCTCGTGATCGTGCTGGCCACGGCCAGCGACGCCCTGCTGTGGCTGTTGGGGAGTCGCAAAACGGGCGCTCCCTCGGTCAGCGAGGAGGAAATCCGCATGCTCATCCGCCAGGGTGCGGAGGCGGGCATCTTCCACGAAAGCGAGCAGGCGCTGGTCGCCAACGTGATGCGGCTGGACGCGCAGCCGATCCGCGCCATCATGACTCCTCGACGCGAGATTCAGGCGATCGACCTGACCGCTGCCACCGAGGATCTGCGCACGCAGTTGCTGGACAGCGAGTTCAACCGGCTGGTGGTCTGCCGCGGCGAACTCGATCACGTCGTCGGCATTCTGCCGGCAGGCGACCTGATGCGGCGCATTCTGGCCGGCGGAGTCTTCAGTGCGGAGGAACTGGCTCGCGCGGTCCAGCCGGCGCTGTATCTGACCGAGACCATGACCACGGCGCGCTTGCTCGAGAAGTTCCGCGAAGCGCACCAGGAGATGGCGCTGATCGTGGACGAATATGGCGACCTGCAGGGGCTCGTGACCCTGACCGACGTGCTCAAGGCCATCATCGGCGAACTGCGCCTGCCCAAGACGCCCGAGGAGGCCAGCATCGCCGAGCGCGAGGACGGCTCCTGGCTGGTGGACGGCAGTCTGTCGCTGCATCATTTCCAGCATGCCTTCGGGCTGGCCGACGATTGGCTCGGCGCGTCGGCGGGCGAGTTTCATACCCTCGGCGGCTTCGTCATGTCCAGCCTGGGGCGCATCCCGCAGGCGAGCGACGCTTTCACCCACGGCGCGCTGCGCTTCGAGGTCGTCGACATGGACGGCTACCGGGTCGACAAGGTGCTGGTGCACCGTATCGCAACCGAGGCGGATGCCGCCGGCGCCGCGCCGCCGCTCGAGTAACGCCGCGCACGCCGCGGGGTGCGTGTCGCTCAACCGCCGGCAAGCGCCCGATGGCCGATGTCGGTGCGGTAGTGCACGCCGGGCCAGTGGATGGTCTTCACGCCGCGGTAGGCCAGCGCCTGGGCCTGGGCCAGATCGTCGCCCAGCGCGCACACGCACAGCACCCGTCCGCCATCGGTCAGGATCTCCTCGCCGTCGAGACGGGTGGCGGCCTGGAAGACCCGAGCGCCCCGCTCAGCCGCTGCCGTGAGGCCGGTGATCGCATCGCCGCGGCGCACCTCGCCGGGATAGCCCTCTGCCGCCATCACCACGCCCAGCGCGGGACGGGGATCCCACTGCGCCTGCATCTGCGCCAGACGCCCTTCGACGGCGGCAAGGCACAGCGCGGCCAGGTCGGAACGCAAGCGCATCATCACCGGCTGCGCCTCGGGGTCGCCGAAGCGGCAGTTGTATTCCAGCACCCGCGGCGTGCCGTCGGGACCGATCATGAGGCCGGCGTACAGAAACCCCATGTAGGCGATGCCATCGGCGGCCAGACCCGCCACCGTGGGCCGGATGATGGTCTCCATCACGCGCTCGTGCAGCGCGGGCGTCACCACGGGCGCCGGGGAATAGGCCCCCATGCCGCCGGTGTTGGGGCCGCGGTCGCCGTCGTCGCGCGTCTTGTGGTCCTGCGAGGTGGCCATGGGCAGGATCGCCCCGCCGCGGCCGACCATGACGATGAAGCTGGCTTCCTCGCCGGCGAGGAAGTCCTCGATCACCACCCGGGCGCCGGCGCTGCCGAACTGCCCGCCGAGCATGTCCGTGACCGCCTGATGGGCCTCGCAGAGGTCGTGGGCCACCACGACGCCCTTGCCGGCGGCCAGGCCGTCGGCTTTCACCACCACCGGCGCGCCCACCGCGTCGAGATAGGCGTGGGCCGCCGCGGCGTCCTCGAAACTGCGATGCCGCGCGGTCGGGATGCCGTGGCGCGCCATGAACGCCTTGCTGAACGCCTTGGAACCTTCGAGCTGGGCTGCGGCCGCCGAGGGCCCGAAGCAAGCCAGCCCGGCCGCCTCGAAGCGATCCACCACGCCGGCCACCAGCGGCTGCTCCGGACCGACGAGGGTGAGCGCGATGCCTTCGCGCCGGGCAAACGCCACGAGACCGTCCAGCTCGGTCGCCGCCAGCGGCACGTTCTCGAGTTTCGGCTCCCGCGCCGTGCCGCCATTGCCCGGTGCAACGTAGACGCGCTCGACTTGCGCCGACTGGGCACAACGCCACGCCAGGGCGTGTTCGCGGCCGCCGCCGCCGATCACGAGTACTTTCATCGCGCTGCCATCCGGGGTGGGAAAAGAGAGCGGCTTGGGGCCGCATTCAGGGGCGCAAAGCATAGCACAGCGCCCTTGCCGCCCGGCCCCGGGGCGGCTCTTCGCCGCCGGCGCAGCGGGTCCCGGGCGGGAGACTCAGTGGCGGAAGTGACGCACGCTGGTGAACACCATGGCCATGCCGTGCTCGTCGGCCGCCGCGATCACTTCGGCATCGCGCA
>JAJXTQ010000128.1 GCA_021783685.1 Pseudomonadota bacterium
ACCTTGGCCAGCCGGCCCAGCGCCTCGCCCCAGGGCATGCCACCCCCGAGCAGGGCGCCGAGCACCAGCAGCGCGTTGGCGACGTTGAAACGCCCGAGCAACGGCAGATGCAGGACGCCCGACCCCCAGTCGCCCTCCAGCGCCAAAGCCGTCCCGTCGGCCACCGGCGTCACGTCGCGAGTCCAAAGACCTTTGCCGCGCCGCCCCTGCAGCGCCGCGCGCGAAAAGGCCGCCCAGACGGTGGCACAGGAAGCGGGCAGCGCGGTCGCCATGTCTGCCGCAGCGGCATCCTCGGCCCACAGGACGGCGAGACGCAGTTCGGGGCGCTCGAACAGGCGCCGCTTGGCTGCCGCGTAGGCGGCTTGGGTCTGGTGATAGTCGAGGTGGTCGCGGGTGAGGTTGGTGAAGAGTGCCGTATCGAAGCGCACGGCGGCGACCCGGCCCTGATCGAGCGCATGGGAGGAGACCTCCATGGCCACCGTGCGCGCGCCCTCGTCGCGCAGCCGCGCGAGCCAGGCCTGCACCCGGACGGCGTCGAGCGTCGTGTGCGAAGAGGGCACCAGCCGGCCCGGGAATCCGTTGCCCAGCGTGCCCATCACCGCGGTCGTTCCGGGTGGATCGCCCAGCGTCTGCGCCAGCAGATGGGCGCAACTGGTCTTGCCGTTCGTGCCGGTGATCCCGATCACTCGCAGGGCTTGCGAGGGCTCGCCGAAGAATCGTGCCGCCAGATCGCCGGCCCGCCGCGTCAGATCGGGAAGGGCAATCCGGGGTGCCCCATCGGCAGGCACGGGAGCGGCGAGCGACGCCGCGGGATCGTAGACGATGGCCACCGCGCCGGCCGCTACCACCGCCTCGGCGTGGGCCATGCCATGCGTGGCGCGGCCGGCGCAGGCGAGAAACAGGTCCCCCGGGCGCACGGCGCGTGAGTCGGCGGTGAGGCCGCGGATCGGCAAGCCGGCACAGGACGCGTCCACCGCCAGCCATGGCGCCAGCAGGTCCTGCAACAGCCAGGGGGTCCCCGCAGCCGCCCGGTTCATCCCAGCTCCTCCGCATCGCCGGCCGAATGGACGAAGCCCGCGCCTTCCGGCAGATCGTCTGGCGGGATTTCCATGAGTCGCAGCGCGCCCGCCATGACGCGCGAAAATACGGGTGCCGCGACCGCGCCGCCGTAGTAGGCGCCCGCGCTGGGTTCGTCGATGACCACCACCGCAACCAGTCGGGGCCGGCTGGCCGGCACGTAGCCCGCGAACACTGCCTGGTAACGACGTTCGGCGTAGCCGCCGACCCCCGACTTGCGGGCCGTTCCGGTCTTGCCCGCCACGCGATACCCGGGTACCGCCGCGGCCGTCGCAGTGCCCTCGCGCACCACGCGCTCCAGCATCTGGCTGACCTCTGCCGCGGTGGTCGGACGAATGACCCGGTGCGCGGGGGGCAACTGCTTGGCCCGGAAGAAACTCACCGGGCGCCGCTCACCGCCGTTGGCGATCACCGCGTACGCGCTGGCCAGTTGCAAGGCCGTCGTCGACAGCCCGTAGCCATAGGCCACGGTCGCATGGTCGATGGGGCGCCAATCCTGGAAGTGGCGCAGGGTGCCCCCACGCTCTCCGGGAAAACCGCTCGCCGTCATCTCCCCGAAACCGTAATCACGCAGCACCGACCAGAGCCGCTCGGCGGGCATCGCGAGCGCGATGCGGCTGGCGCCCACGTTGCTGGATTTCGCCAGAATTCCCCCGAGATCCAGCACGCCATAGTTGTGCAGGTCGCGGATGGGATTGCCCTGCACCGTGAACCAGCCGGGATTGGTGTCGATGACGCTGGTGGGCTTGAAGAGCCCCTGCTCCAGCGCCGTCGCGACGACGAAGGGCTTGAGTGTGGAGCCCGGCTCGAACAGGTCGATCACGGCGCGATTCCGGGTCAGGCCCGGGGAAATGCCTTCGCGATTGTTGGGATTGAACCCGGGCTGGCTGACCATGGCGAGAATCTCACCGGTGCGCGGATCGAGCACGACCATCGTGCCGGCCTTGGCCTGATTGGCCACCACGGCGGCCTTCAGCTCCCGATAGGCGAGATACTGGATGCGGCGGTCGATGCTGAGCTGCAGATCGCGGCCCGGCCTGGCCTCCCGGATCGCGCCCAGTTCGTCGATGACCTTCTTGCCGGCATCGATCAATACCCGACGACTGCCGGGCTGGCCCGCCATCCAGCTGTCGTAGGACAGCTCGAGTCCTTCCAGCCCGCGATCGTCGATGTTGGTGAATCCCAGCAACTGCGCGCTGATCTCGCTGGTCGGGTAGTAGCGCCGGTACTCCCGCTGGGCATAGAGACCGGGCAGTTTCAGTGCGAGGATCTGCTTGGCCTCATGGGGCGGCAGGTGGCGCTGGACGTACACGAACTCGCGCCCTTCCCGCACCTTCAACTTCTCGCGCAGCCGGCTCGGCGGGATCCGGAGCGCGGCGGCCAGCCGTTCGACCGAGCCCTGCTGCGCCAGGAAAGGCGCCGGGTTGACCCAGATGGAATCGACGGGTGTGCTGGCAGCCAGCGTCTCGCCGTGCCGATCGAGGATCATGCCGCGATGCGCCGGGGTCTCGAGGACGCGCAAGTGACGGTCCTGCGCCTGGCCATGCAGGAAACCCTTGTCGAACACCTGCAGGTGAACGGCCCTGACGACGAGCGCCAGGCCCAGCAGGCACAGAAACCCGCCGACCACCCGACTGCGCCAAGACCACCCCGGATTGCCGAGGCGCTTATTCATCGCGCACCAGCCGGACATCCTTCGCAGGCGGCACGATCATGCCCAGTTGGTCCCGGGCGATCCGCTCCACACGCGAAGCCATCGCCCACGCACCGAGTTCCAGTTGCAACCGGCTCCATTCGCCGTTCAGCTCGTCACGCTCCTCCTCCAGCCGCTGCAGGGTGGACCAGCGCTCCCGATTCTGGAATTTCACATAGACGAGCCCGAGGCTGCTGACAAAGACCGCCAGACCGAGGCTTGCCACGAGCACGGCCGCCTTCACGGCCGCTTCTCGACGACGCGCAGCGTCGCGCTGCGCGCACGCGGATTCGCCTCGCATTCGGCGGGGCCGGGGCGGGCCTGGCGGACGATCCATCCGAGACTGGGTTCGGGCCGGACGAATCCCAGCGGATCGGTCGCAGGCTGGACCCCGGCACGCATGAAGCGCTTCACCACGCGATCCTCGAGGGAATGGAAGGTGATGACCGCGAGGCGACCGCCGGGGGCGAGATGATCCACGGCTGCGACCAGGGCGCGCTCCAGCGACTCCAGTTCACGATTGATGAACATGCGCACGGCCTGAAAGGAGCGGGTCGCCGGATGCTTGTGGCGCGCGGCCGGGGGCAGGGTCTGGCCGACGGCTTCGACCAGATCGCCGGTCCGCACGAGGGGCCGCCGGGCCCGCGCCTCGACGATCCGACGCGCGACCCGCCGGGCCTGGCGCTCCTCCCCGAAGCGCCACAGCACATCGGCCAGCGTGGACTCCTCGACGGTTTCGAGCCACTGCGCCGCCGTCAGACCCTGAGTCACGTCCATGCGCATGTCCAGCGGGCCATCCTTGAGGAAACTGAAACCGCGCTCGGCATCGTCGAGTTGCGGAGATGAAACGCCCAGATCGAGCAGGATGCCGTCGACCGTCCCGCGCCAGTCGGCGGCGCTCGCCATGTCGCCCAGATCGGCCGTGTTGCCATGCACGATCCTCACCCGCGGATCCTGACCCAAACGTCGCTGCGCATCGGCAACCGCCTCCGGGTCACGATCGATGACCATGAGTCGCCCCTCCGGACCCAGGTGCGACAACAGTCGTTCGGCATGCCCGCCGCGCCCGTAGGTCCCGTCGATGTACCGACCGGCAGGCCGGGGCGCGAGCGCCTCCAGGGCTTCCGCCAGCAGCACGGGCCGGTGCATGTCGCTCACGCGCGTCGCCCCGGCCGTCTCAGATCGACAGCTTCTGAAGCGCGGCCGACATCTCGCCGTCTTCCTGCCTCAGGTCGTTCATCCATTCGGCCTGTCTGGCGTTCCAGTGTTCTTCGGCCCACAGCTCGAACTTGTTGCCCTGACCGATGAGCATGCCGCGCGATTCCAGGTGGGCGAACTTGCGCAACAGGGGCGTGAGCTGCAAGCGGCCCTGACCGTCCATGGCAATCTCCGTTGCATAGCCCATCAGAATGCGCTGCAACTGGCGCGCCCGCCGATCCAGGTTGGCCAGGCTGACCAGTTCCCGCTCGACCGCCTCCCACGCAGGCAGGGGATAAACCAGCAGGCACTCGTCGGGGTCGACCGTCACGACCATCTGCCCATCGCAGGCGGCAGCGAGCGGGTCGCGATAGCGCGCAGGAATGGCCATGCGGCCTTTCCCGTCGATCGCGATCTGGCTGGCCCCCCGAAACATGACGTGCCTGCCCCCTTTCCCCACTTTTCGCCACTATGCCCCACCACGAGCACACTATGGGTCGCCGATGATCGCGTGTCAAGCCGGAATCGGTCCGCCGGTCGAAATTTTTACCCTTTGCTTTCAATCGCTTAAAAGCATGCCGAGCAGGCCGTCGTGAGAAAACGACGACCCTTTTAGAATCAAGTTTTTAGGGTAAAAAGATAAAGCAAAAACTGACCATCGCGGGGATGGCAGCGGACAGAAGGGAGAGGAGTCGGCCGATAAGCCGGGTTCTGTCGAGGACAGTCATTCATCTGGGATGCGCGTCGCCGCGCACCTCGAGCGATCCACCCGGGAACAGCGCGCGGGCCGCGCGCCGGAGCATGACACTCCGCGTTCCCCTATTCGATCTTGCTCCGGATGGGGTTTACCGTGCCGCCGCGTGTTGCCACCGGCGCGGTGCGCTCTTACCGCACCTTTTCACCCTTGCCCGGCCCGCAGGCCGTCGGCGGTCTGTTTTCTGTGGCACTTTCCGTCGGCTCGCGCCGCCCAGGCATTACCTGGCATCCCGCCCTGCGGAGCCCGGACTTTCCTCCCCGCCGACCTCCGAGCGGTGCGGCGGAGCGACTGTCTGGCCGACTCCGCCTCGCATTATATTTCATTCCGCGCCGCGCAGGGCGACGGCGCGCGCATACCAGTGCGCGCGCCCGCCGCCGAACCAGCGATCCATCAGGCGGGCGAGCTGTGACGCCGGCAGCTGCGCCGCGAGATCGCTCAAGACGCGTTCGGCTTCGGGACCGCCATCCAGCTCCGGGCCCGACGCTGCGGCGCCGGCCACGATCAACACGCACTCGCCCCGCAGCGACTCGGTTGACTGGTCGATGGCGGTCCGCACCTGGGCGAGCGTGCCCCGATAGAGGGTCTCGAAGCGCTTGGTGAGTTCGCGACCTACGCACGCCGCCCGCGCCGCACCCAAGACCTGGACGCAATCGTCCAGCGCATCGCGCAGGCGGCGGGGGGACTCGTAAAACACCAGCGTGCGGGGTTCCCGGGACAGATCCTGCAGATGCGCGCGTCGCGCCGCCGACCGCGCCGGCAGGAAACCTTCGAAAACGAAGCGATCCGTGGGCAGGCCGCTGACGGACAGCGCAGCGATCGCCGCGCACGGCCCGGGAACGGGGCTGAGCGGGAGGCCGGCGGCGGCCGCCGCATGGATCAGGCCGTAGCCCGGATCGCTGATGAGCGGCGTGCCGGCGTCGCTCACCAGCGCGATGGCCGCGCCGCCGCCGAGCCGGTCCAGCAGGCCGGCGATCTGCCGGTCTTCGTTGTGCTCATGCATCGAGACCAGCGCCGTGCGGATGCCGAAGTGGGTCAGCAGCGCGCGCGTATGTCGGGTGTCCTCGGCCGCAATCAGGTCGACATCCTTCAGCACCGCGAGCGCCCGCGGCGAAAGGTCGCCCAGATGGCCGATCGGGGTCGCGACCACGTAGAGGACGCCGCCCACGACGCTGGCTGGCTGCGTTGACACCGCTTCATCCATCACCGGATACTCCCTCGCGCATGATTCATCCCCCCTTGCTCCGCGCCATGCTGCCTTTGCGCGCCCGTTGCGGCATCGCGGCAGCGATTTTGCTCTGGTGTTGCGCGCCCCATTTCAGCGCCCAGGCCCGGCCCCCCCCAAGCGCCCCAAATCCGTCCGTCCCGGCCGACCCCGCCGCAACCGATCTGCGCATCGAACGCGGTCTTGCCGCGGCGCAACAGGCCCTCGAGCGCGGGCAGACCGGGGTGGCGGAAACCGAGTTGCGGCTGCTCGAGGCCGCGCCCGGCACGCTCGATCAACAGGCACGGTATGCGGTCCTGGCGGCCGAGACC
>JAJXTQ010000129.1 GCA_021783685.1 Pseudomonadota bacterium
GGTGGTCGATCCGGTCACGGGCGAGAAGCGCAAGCCCGACGAACGCTTCCTGCGCCAGGTGGAGGAGAAGATCAAGATCTCCGATTCGGGCAAGGAATCCTTCCGCCAGGAAGTCGTGCGCAAGGCCATGGTGGCCTACAAGCAGGGCGACAAGTTCACCCTCGACAGCCACGCGCGCCTGCACGAGGCCATCGAACAGTATCTGTTCGAGGAACGCCGCGACGTGCTGCGCCTCGTCAGCTCCACCAGCCGCCCCGACGATGAGGCGCGCAAGAAGATCAGCGCCGTGCAGGAGCGGCTGGTCCGGGAATACGGCTATGACGACTACAGCGCCGAAGAGGCCCTGAACTACGTCACCACGCTCTTGTCCCAGGAATGAAAGGCCGAAGATGGCTTGCTTCTTGAATGATTTTTGCTGAGAGAGGACGGAAAGCACCGGGGTCAGGACGGACCCATATGCCAGACCTTGCCATCCGCGCGGGCCCGGCGCCCGCGCCAGTGAGGGAGATCGATGTCCGACCATCACGAACACCTTTGGTATGACCTGTTTTCACGCGGTGCGCGCGATTGGCTCCGCCACAACGCCAAGATCCGGTCATCCGTCCGCGAGCAACTGCCCCGACTGATTGCGGAAGCCGACATCCTGTCCACGGACGCCAACCGCAAGGTGCGCATGCCCGTCCGTTTCCTGGAGCACTACCGCTTCAAGCTCAGCCAGGATCAGGAACAATCGGGCGTCGGTCAGGGCAAGGTCGCACCCGGCGACACCTTGGGCTCGCCTGCACCGCAACCGGGCAAGAGCGACGAGTCCGGCGGGGGCAACGATCAGGGCGGCGTGGAATTCGTGGTCGAAATGAAAGTCGATGAAATCGTCGACTGGATCTGGGAGGAACTCAAGCTGCCCGAACTCGAGCCGCGCGCCAGCAGCGTGCTGCAGGAAGAGGACTGGACCCGCGAGGGCTGGGACAAGCGCGGTGCCCGCGCCCGCCTCGACCGCCGCCGCACGATGAAGGAAGCCATCAAGCGCCGGGCGGTCCAGCCCGCGCCCGCCGCCCCCTTCAGCAACGAAGACCTGCGCTACCGCCAGCTTCGGAAACGCACCCGTCCCAACACCCAGGCCGTGGTGCTGTTCGGTCTCGATGCCTCCAGTTCCATGGGCGAGCGCGAGCGCATGCTCGCCAAGACCTTCTTTTTCTGGGCGCTGCAGGGCATCCGCCGGCGCTACACCCAGCTCGAGACCGCTTTCATCGGGCACACCATCGAGGCGTGGGAGTTCAACGAGGAGCAGTTCTTCCAGGTCAGCGGTCAGGGCGGCACGGTGGCCTCCACCTGCTTCCACAAGGCGCTCGAAATCATCGAACAGCGCTACCCGCCAGCCCAGTACAACGTCTATTTCTTCTATGCGTCCGACGGCGAGAACTTTCAGGACGATCACGACCGGGCGGTGGCGAGCCTGCGCCGCATCGCCGAGCAGGCGAACTTTTCGGGCTATGTCGAAGTCGCCAGCCCGAGCCCCATGCAGCGCTACCTCGAAACCTCGCGCGTCTTCGATGAAGCCATCACCGATCCCGAGCACGGCGCCCGCTTCTCCCTGTTCCAGCAGGAAGACGTCTGGGAAGCCATCCGGGCCTTTTTCGGTACCCAGTCCCAGGCGGCCTGAACCGCGAGGTTGTCATGAGCTACCGTCCACTGAGCTACCAGCATGAAATCGAGGCCCTGGCGCAATCCTACGGGCTCGACTACTTCCCGGTGCAGTTCGAACAGGTGCCCCCCAGTTTCATGATGGAAATCGCAGTCTACGGCCTGCCCGTGCGCATGCCGCACTGGTCGTTCGGCGTGCGCTACATCTACCAGCTCATCCAGCATCGCATGGGGCACTCGCACATCTTCGAGGTCGTGATTCCGGGCAACCCGGGGCACGCCTACCTCGCCGATTCCAACCGCGAGACCGAAAACATCCTGGTCACGGCCCACGTCCTGGGCCATGCCGATTTCAGCAAGAACAACCTCCTGTTCCGCCGGGTGCAGGAGCAGGCGGGCTACCACATCGTCGAGCAGGCCGCGAACCACGCCCAGCGCATCACCCAGGCCATCGAAGCGCACGGCATGGACGCGGTGGAGCGGGTGCTGGACGCCGCGTTTGCACTGGAACAGCACATCGACACCCACCAGGATCTGCGCCGCCCGCTCTACGCCGAGCGCGCCGCGCCGAACCCGGCCAGCCGCCCCGCACCGCCCAAGGACCAATTTCGCGATCGTTTCGCCCACCTGCCCGGCAGCATCGCGCTGGCCGAACCCGCCGCCAAGGGCGTCGCGCTGCCGCCCCAGCCGGAAAGCGATCTGCTCTGGTTCATCGCCCACTACGCGCCGGATCTGGAAGGCTGGGAACGCGACATCCTGCTGGCCGTGCGCGAGGAATCGTTCTACTTCAAGCCCATCTTCGCCTGCCAGATCATGAACGAGGGCTGGGCCTCCTACTGGCATGCGCGGCTGCTGCGCGAGGCGCGCTTTCTCCCCGACGAGCTGTACGTCGATGCCATCAAGACCCACTCGGACGTGGTGCGTCCCTACGCCGGCGAAGCGCAGATCGCGCTGCAGGTGAACCCCTACCACCTCGGCTTCTGCCTGTGGGAGCACATCATCGAGCGGCATGGGCTCGACGCCGCCCGGCGCATCATGGCCACCGAAGACGATTTCGGCTTCATCCGCAACTATCTGGACGACGAACTGGCGCGGCGCCTGGGGCTGTTCGGCTTCACCACGCGGCGCCGCGGCCGCGAGGCGGTGGTGCACGCCTGGGATCTCGATGCCCTCAAGGAAACCTTGCTGGCGCCCAAGTACCACTACGGCGCGCCGCATGTCCAGGTGACCGAAATGCGCCGCGACGGCACTCTCGTGCTGCAACAGGATCACACCCTCGATCAGCGCGGCCTCGACATGGAATCGGCGCGCAAGGTGCTGGAATACATCCACGGCATCTGGCGCCGCCCGGTGGTGCTCCACTCGATCACCGGCCAGGGCAAGGACGCGCGCATCGCCGTCGGCGAGTAACCGGTCCCGCTGGGCTCTGCTATGCTAGCGGCCGATTTTCATTGACCGTCTCAAGGAAGGGACCCATGCTGCAATCGCGCTCATTCTGGCTGGCCCAAGGCGCCGGCATCGTGCTGTTTCACCTCGTTGCCCTGTTTCTGCTGCTGACCGGCATGACCACGGGCCTGGCGGGCACCTTGGTCACGATCTGGGCGATCGTCCTGGTGATCCATGCGGGCGAACTCATCGCCGCCTTCGTCGCCCTGAAGGGGATGAACGTGCCGCCCCTGACCCTGATCGCCAAGACCCTCGTGTTCGGCTTCATCTGGTGGCTGCCGCGCCGTCTGGGCGTCTATCAGAGCTGACTGCCGACGCTTGGTGCGCATCGACCGGGGAACCGCTCCGGCTCAGCGTTCCGGAAAGGCGACCAGCCCGGCCACGCTCGCCCGCATCAGCGCCGCCAGCGTCTTGCTGTCGGGAATCTCCCCGGCGCGAATCATGGTGGCCAGTTCGGCAGGGGTACGCCAATGCACTTCCAGGTGCTCGTCCTCATCCGGACGCGGCTGACCCGCCACCAGATCGCGGGCGCAGAACAGGTGGATGACCTCGTCGCAAAACGCCGGGCTCGGCCAGATCGGGCCGAGCGCATCCCAGCGGTGCGCCGCCAGCCCGGTTTCCTCGGCCAGTTCGCGCCGCGCCGTCGCCTCAGCGGCTTCATCGCCGTCGCGTTTGCCGGCCGGGATCTCCCACATCCAGGCGCCCATGATCGGCCGGAACTGACGCAACAGACACAGCCGGCCCGCATCGTCGATGGCGATCACCGCGGCCGCACCCGGATGCGCCACCCAGTCGAGCCGAACCGACTGTCCGTCCGGCAACGCAAAAGCGCGGGTGGCAAAGCGCAGAAAGCGTCCCTCGATCACGGGATTCGTGGATTCATCGGCCATCGCACAACTCCGCCGGGTGACGTGCTTTCATCGCAAGGGGTCCGCTCTTATAATTTTCATGATCACATTTCCTACCATGAAATTCAGCAATGCTTGAAATCAGCCTGATCGAACGACGCTACGGCGCGGATGCCTGGGGACACCGTCTGGGCGTCCAACCGGTGGCCTGGGAAACGCCCGGCACCCGGCTGCGCGTCGAGTTGCCCTATCGCCCCACCAACATGAACATGACGGGGCGCACCCACGGCGGCATCCTCGCCAGCTTCCTGCACGACGCCGCCAAGCTGCTGGTGGCCGGTCAGTCCGACAGCGAAAGCGCCGCGCTGCCGCAGACGCTCGACTTCCAGATCGCCTATCTCGCCGCGGGCGGACGCGAAACCCTGACCGCCGTGGCCGAGCTGTCCCGGCGCACGCGGGAGTTCAGCTTCGTGTTCGTCGAGGCGCGCAATGCGGCCGGTGAGGGCATCGCCCGCGCCCAGGTCCTGTTCCGCAACGCGCCCACCGGCGCCGCCGTCACCCATCCCAATCAGCCGCAGGACCCGTTCACGGCGCTGCTTGCGCCGTCGGACACGGCGCTGGCGCGTTTCGCGCCGATGGTCAAGCTGTTCAACCAGGCCATGGGCCGCGCTCACCCCGGCTGCAGCACCGAATGGATGGGCGACGGGCTGTGCCTGATGCGCCAGGCCGACATTCCCGATCATCGGGACTGGAACGGCGAGATCGCGCCGGGGCAGATCCTCACCCTGCTCGACAACACCGGCGGCGGCGCGGGTTGCTCGCTGGCCAGCGATCTGGGCATGGCCGTGACGCTCGGCATCCAGACCGCCTTCTGCGAGCCGGCGGCGGGTGAGGCTCTCGCCGCCCATGCCGCGAGCCTGCGCCGCGAGGACGGGCTGACGCACAATCTGGTGCAGATCTTCGGGGCCGACAGTCTCCGGCTCAAGGCCTTCGGCACCATGACGCACCTGGTCCGGCCCAGCAAGCGCTAGCCGCCCGATGGACGGCCTACGCGCGCTGATCACCCTGCTGGGCTACACCCTGGCGGGACAGGTGCTCGCCCACGTGAGCGGCTTGCCGATCCCCGGCCCGGTGGCGGGCATGGTGCTGCTGCTGGTCACGCTCATGATCCGCGGGCGGGTCTCGGCGGAGCTGGAACGGGTCAGCGCGCTCACCCAGCGTCACCTGTCCCTGCTCTTCGTGCCGGCCGGGGTCGGCCTGATGACCCATGCGGCCGCGCTGCGCGCCGAAGGCGCCGGACTCCTCGTCACCCTCACCGTCAGCACCCTGCTCGCCCTGGGGACGACCGCGCTCATCCTGCAGCGGCTGCGACGGGGAGAATCCACCTGATGGCCTTGTGGGGCTGGCTGTGGGCAAGCCCGGCCACCGCGGTACCGACCGCCTTGCTGCTCACCCTCGGCTGCTACGTCCTCGCGCTGGAGATCTACCAGTTTGCCCACCGGCCCGCCCTGTTGCATCCGGCCATCACCGCCATGGCAGCCCTGATCATCATCCTCTCGGCCGGCAAGGTGCCCTACCGGCAATACTTCGACGGCGCGGCCTTCATCCATTTCCTGCTGGGGCCGGCGACCGTCGCCCTCGCCGTCCCGCTCTATCGCAACCTGGCGCACATCCGGCGACTCGGGCCGGCCCTCGCGCTGGCGCTCGTCATCGGGGCCTCGGTGGCCGTCGCCACCGCCTGGCTGCTGGGGCGCATGCTGCATCTGTCCGAGCTCACGCTGCGCTCGCTGCTGCCCAAGTCGGTTACCACGCCCATCGCCATGGGGCTGGCCGAGACCCTGGGTGGCTCGCCCTCGCTCGCCGCCGGCATCGTGCTGGTCACCGGCGTCATCGGGTGCCTGTTCGCGCCCGTCGTCTATCGGCTGCTGCGCATCCGGGACCCGGCCGTGCAGGGTTTTGCGCTCGGCGTTGCGGCGCACGGCTTCGGCACCGCCAAGGCCTTCGAGATCAGCCCGCTGGCCGGCGCTTTCGCATCCCTGGGCCTCGGCCTGACCGGCCTCGCGACGGCGCTGGCGCTGCCCTGGATCAGCCGGGCGCTGGGACTCTGAAGCACCGTTTGCGCTGGCAATCGCAGCGAGCCAAGGGCTACTATCGCCTCTAGCCCGCCTTGTGGATCACCCCGCCCCGTTCGATGGATGTGAAGGAGACGCCATGGCCACGCCCGCCGATGTGGACGCTCAGGAAA
>JAJXTQ010000130.1 GCA_021783685.1 Pseudomonadota bacterium
GACGCCGCGGGAGGCAGCAACAAGGCATCGGCGCTGCGCTTCTACGGCGATCGGTTTGTGTTCGACACGGAATCCGGGCGGTTCTACCGGGTCACCCCGACCGCGAGTTTCATGTTGCGGGCGCTCGAGCGCGGCGTTGGTCCGGACAGGCTCGCGGACCTTCTTGAATCCGAATACCACATCGACCGGGCCACCGCGGCGCGGGATGCAAGCAGGTTCGTAAAAGATATGCAACGGATCGAGCCGTTCAACGAGCTGGCAGCCTAGAGAGCCCCGGGTATTTCCCATGACGACGGTCGCGCTCACCGGCATGCACCGAGGCGAGAACCCCCAGCCGGGCGCCGCGGTCGGCGTGAGCCTGCGTCGCCAGCACCCTGATCTGCGCATCGTCGGACTCTGCTACGACCCGCTGGAGAGCGCACTGTTCAGCCGCGACGCCAGCCGGCCCGATGCGGCCTTTCTCCTTCCCTATCCGGGTGCCGGTCCCGATGCGTTGCTTGAACGCCTGGACGAGATCCTGAAATACGAGCGGATCGACTGCCTGATCCCCTGCCTCGACTCCGAGTTGGACAACCTGATCGTCCTCGCGCCGGAACTCGCCAAACGATCGATCGCCTGCCTTCTGCCGAGCAAGGAATCGCTTGACGCGCGCAACAAGGTGAACCTGCCGGAATTCTGCCGTGGGCTCGGCATCCAGACGCCGCGCACGTTTTGCGCCAGCGACGCGGAGACACTCGCGGTACAGGCCGAGGCGCTGGGTTATCCGGTGTATGTGAAGGGACGCCTTTACGCGGCGCACCGGGCGCGTTCACGGCCGGAGCTCGTGGAAGCCTACACCCATATCGCGGCGGATTGGGGCGGCCCGGTCCTGGTTCAGGAGCCGCTCTATGGCGAGGAATACGACGTCGTCGGGCTTGGCGATGGGCAGGGTCGGATCGTTGGGTACTGCAGCATTCGCAAGCTGCTGCGGACGTCCGCCGGGAAGGGCTTCGCTGGGGTCGTGGTCGCCGACCCGAAGCTCGACGCGCTGGCGCAGCGCGTCATCGCCCGCCTGCGCTGGAACGGGCCGTTCGAACTGGAGTTCGTCAAATCTCCGGGCCACCCGCATGCCCTGTTCGAAATGAACCCGCGCTTTCCCGCGTGGGTCGATTTTCCCTCGCAGATCTCGTGCAACCTGCCCGCCCGGCTTTTGCGCAGCCTGCTCGGCGCGGGGCCCGTGCCGCTCGCGGTCTGCGCGCCGGGCCGGATGTTCATTCGTCACAGCACCGACCTGGTCGCCGATATCGCGGAGGTGGCGGAACTCGTCACCACCGGCGCGCGCGGCGTCAAGACGGCCCCCGCAGCGACCAGCGTCGCGCGGACCGGGGACTGACAGGCGGGGAATGAGGGGATCGAGCGATGAACTTCGGATACACGCAACCGGCGATCAGCGAGGAACTCGGCAGCTCGGGCTCGCGGGCGGCGGCGGAGCGCAATGTCTATGCGTTTGGCTCACGCGGGCGCTCCCTCGGCGAGATCGACGGGGTCTCCGTCCCGGCGCTGCTGGCGGAGTTCGGTTCGCCCCTCTTCGTTTTTTCCGAACGAACCCTGCGCGGCCACGCGCGCCGGGCCCATGAGGCGTTCGAGAGCCGCTACCCGCGCACCAGCTTTGCCTGGTCCTTCAAGACCAATTACCTGGACGCGATCTGCCAGGCGTTCCGGCAGGAGGGTTGGATCGCCGAGGTCGTTTCGGATTTCGAATACGAGAAGGCGCGCCGGCTCGGCTTTGCCGGCGACGAGATCGTCTTCAACGGCCCCTACAAGCCTCGCCCGATCCTGGAACGCGCGGTTGCCGAGGGGGCGCTGGTCCAGATCGACAACTGGGATGAGCTGGCGCTGGTCGAGGAACTCGTTTCGGGTTCGGAGAAGCCCGTGTCGGTCGGGCTGCGCGTCTGGCTCGATGCGGGCGTGCAGCCGATATGGTCCAAGTTCGGCTTCGCGCTAGCGAACCAGGACGCGGGGCGCGCGGCCGCACGGGTGGTCGCCAACCCGAGGCTTCGGCTGCACACGCTGCACACGCATATCGGCACATACATCCTGGCACCCCAGGCTTATGGTACCGCGGCGCGCAAGCTGCTGGGGCTGCGCCAGGACATCAGCGACACGCTTGGTCACGTGGTGCCCTGTCTCAACCTCGGTGGCGGCTTTCCGTCCAACAGCCTGCTGCACGGGATGGCGGGGCCGGCGGAGGCGCAGGTTCCGCCGATCGAGGCCTACGCCGCGGCGATCGCGGATGTGCTGGCCGGCCTGCCTGCCGCGCAGCAGCCGCTGCTGCGGCTCGAGACCGGCCGCCACCTGATCGACGAGGCAGGCTACCTCCTCACCAGGGTCGTGGCTGTGAAGGGCCCGCTGGCCCACGCCGGTGCGACCGCTGATCTGGTCGCGCGCGCAAACAAGGAGCGCGCGATCCTGGGCGACGAGCCGGAGGCAAGCTACATCCTGGATGCCGGGATCAACCTTCTCTACACCGCGGCCTGGTACCGGTATTCGGTCATGCCGGCCCGCGCGTCGGCGGCGCCGGCGGTACCGTCGCGGCTTTACGGGTCGTTGTGCATGGCGATCGATGTCATCCGCGACCGCGTGGCGCTGCCGCCGATGGAAGTGGGCGACGCCCTGAGCCTCCATCCGGTGGGGGCCTATAACGTCGTTCAGTCCATGCAGTTCATCCAGTATCGCCCGGCCGTGGTGCTGATCGATCCGGACGGGACGCCGCGGCTGATCCGCGCTCGCGAGCAACTCGAGGACATCGAGCGTGCCGAGCATCTGCCCGCCCATCTTTCCCCCGCCTAAGCCAGCCAGGCCGGCGAGCCCGCGCCGCGGGGACCCGCCCGTGGGCGGGCTCGCGCGCGCAACCGCGGCTTCCATCGGGGATCGGTTTCCGACCCCGCTGATCATGATCCTGGGGCCGGCGCTCGGCGGCGCGTTCCTGATCTCCAACCCCTGGATCGGCGCGCTGCTCTGGCTGGCGATCTTCCAGGATCTGCCGCACGCCGCCTTCGCGCTCCTGGGTATCGGCATCGCCGAGGCGATCGTGCGCGCGGCGCGCGTCAGCGATGGTTCGCCGGTGGACGGCAGCCTGAAGGCGAACGCGGTGCTGGCGGCGCTCGCGGCGTCCTGGCTTACCGAGTCCGTCGACATGCCGGTGGAAATCGGGATCGTGATTGCCGCCATCTCCGCCGCGACGGCGGCGGTGCTCACGGCGGCCATCACGCGGGCGCTGGCGACGACGGGGCTGCCGACGCTCGTGCTGGGCTACTGCGTGACGGCGATGATGCTGTTCGCGACGTTTCATCACTGGACCGAGACCGCAGTGCTGGCCATCCACTGGCCGCTGGTGCCGGACACGCTTTCCGGCTGGATCATGACCTTCTTCGAAACCCTCGGCGCGCTGGTGTTCCTGCCCACCGCGCGCGTCGGCATCGTGGTGGCACTCGCCATCCTGCTGTGGTCGCGTGCCGCGTTCGTCGCCGGCGTCGCCGGTTGGATCGCCGGCGTGCTGGTCTCCCTCGCGCTGGCGCAAATTGGCGTCGTCTACTACTGGATGCCGGCCGCCTATAACTTCTTTCTCGCCGGCATGGGGCTCGGCGCGATCTTTTTCCTGCCCGGTCCGGCAAGTTTGCTGATCGCGACGCTTGGCGGCGCGAGTGCGGCGATCATCGCAGTCGCACTGCAGCACCTGTTCCCCGACAGCTCGTTCGGCTACCTGCCGATCGCGTCGCTGCTCACCATCTGGGTCGGCATCTACGCACTCGCGCAGGCGAGCGAGCAGACCCTGTTCCAGCGTAACCATGCAATCGAAATGCCGCCCGAGGAGGCATGGTGGCGCGCGGCCTACTGGTTGCAGCGGCTGGGGCCACCCGGACCCTTCCTGGTCGTGCCGCTCGACGGCCGCGCGCAGGTCTCGCAAGGCTGGGACGGCGAGTTCAGCCATGTCGGACCGTGGCGAAACGCGCTCGATTTCCAGCGTCCGGCGCCGACAGCCCACACCACGTCCGAGGAACCCACCACCATCTGGAACGCCGACGTCAGCGCGCCGGCAGCCGGCTTCGTCGAGCGGATCGAAAGCCGCGTCCCGGACAATCCGCTTGGTGTCGCCAATTACGCCGACAACTGGGGCAACTACGTGATCATCCGCCTCGACCAGGGCGGCTGGGCGACGCTCGCGCATCTGCGGCAGGGAAGCGTTGCGGTCTCGCTCGGCATGCGCGTGGAGATCGGCACCCGCATCGGTGCCGTCGGCAACTCCGGCCGTTCGCCGATGCCGCACCTGCACATGCAGGTCCAGGGCGCTCCCTACCTCGGCGCGCCCACCGTGCCGTTCCGGCTGGCCAACTACCTCTCGGCGACCGATCCCGGAGAAGCGCCGCGACACTGGAACGCGGCGGGTATCCCGAGCCACGGGGCGATCGTGTCGCATGCCGTCCCGGAGCCTGGCGTCCAGGCGCTGCTGGCGAGCTTCACGCCGGGTTGCGCCGTCTGGGCGATCGAGAGCAAGGGGCGCCTGCCATCCGTGTTCAGCCGGGCGCGTTTCGCATCCACCGTGCGCGCCGGTATCTTCCTGACCGAAGCCGGCCGGCACGTGCTCAGGGTGGGCCGCGGCGGCGCGCTGATCGCGGGGCTCGATCCGGACGCCTGGCGCGTGCTCGACCTGCAGGTCGGCGCCTCGCCGCTCCAGCAGATGCTGGCGCTGGCGGTACCCTCGATCCCTTATGCCGCCAGGCCCGGGCTCACCTGGGCGGAACCGGCTCCGATCGTGCCGTTCAGGGCGGCGCGCTGGCTCGGGCTCTCGTTCGCGCCCTACCTGCGCGAGCCGTTCGCGCATGTCCGTTGCCAATGCGTCACGGCGCCGGGAGCGCAAAGCGAGGCCCTCGTCGTCGAGACCCTGCTGGAAACGCCCTGCACCTGGCTGCCCTCCAAGCTCGTCTGTGAGTTCGAGCGCCTGCGCGGTCCGGTGCGGCTGGAAGCGATCTTCGACAACGGGAGCCTGGTCTATTCGCTGCTGTCCTTCGAACCCGGGCTTCCCTTCGAGCCGGCTGACCGGTGACGCACGGGCCGCGGGCCGCAGGGCTATCACGGTCTCCCGCTGTCGGGCATGCTGACCGGCGTTTCCGGGTTCCCGGTTTCATCGTGCTCGGGACGCCAGGCTCGGATCATCGGAGAGCGACGTTGCGGACAGTGCCGGAAGCAGGGGTATCGAGGCGGCGGGTCCATTCCCTGCGCCGCGTGCTGTTCCTCGCGATGCTGACGGTGCTGGCCGGCTGCGCGGGCGATCCTCCGCCGCCGGGCATGCCCACGGTGGCCCTGGCCCCGGCGCCGCATGGCGAGGCGGGGACGGTGGCGCTGCTCACCCATGGCTGGCACACGGATATCGCGGTGCCGGTGGGCGAGATATCCGGCCCGCTGACGATGTTCGTGCGCCGCTTTCCGGGCGCGAAGAACATCGTGTTCGGCTATGGCAAGCGCAGCTTCATGGTTTCGCGCGAGCATACCGCGGGGGACTGGCTGGACGGGCCGTTTCCCGGCCGCGGCGCGGTGGAGGTGAGTGCACTCGCAGCCGACCCCGCCGCCGCCTATGGCGCGCGGCATACCATGACGATCGACCTGCCGCCCGGTGGCGCGGCGCGGCTTTCCGCCTTCATCTGGCAGAGCCTCGCCAAGGATGCGGCGGGCCGGCCGGTCGAGGTCGCGCCGGGCGGCTTCAAGGGCAGCCACGTCTTCGCGGCGACGAGCGGCTACGACCTGTCCCATACCTGCAACACGTGGAGCGCGCAGGCGCTCGCGTTCACCGGCCTCGGCATTCGCTGGACGGGCATCACTTTTTCGAGCCAGATCGACGCCGAGGCGCGGCGGTTCGCGGTGCCGCCGTCCGGGTCCTGAGGGCGGCGCGAACGGGTATGATCCCGATCAATGTGCCGCGGGCCGGGTTCGGCTAGGCGGAACGGGAGGCACGAGGCGGCGAAGGAGGGTGTATGCGCTCCGGTGAGGCGCAAGCGGAGCCCGGGGAAGCTGCCGCGGGCGCGGGGCAACGCGCGCCGCGCCGGCTGATCGCGCCTGATCAGCTCGGCGCGCTGATCCAGGCGCTGGCAGGGCGTGGCTACGCGGTGATCGGCCCGACGGTGCGG
>JAJXTQ010000131.1 GCA_021783685.1 Pseudomonadota bacterium
ATGGCGTCACCTTCCTTCAGATGCTGCATCGCCCGCGTCACCCGCCCCACGGCGCGCAGGGTGTGCATCAGCGTGCCGGACTCGGCGCCATCCCCGCTGATGGAGATCGGCACCTCGCCCACGCCGAAGGCATAAAGCATGTTGAACTGGCCGGGCCGGTAGATCGGCACCTCGCCGGCTTCGGGCCGGACCGACCAGGTGAAGACACTGCCGTCCGCGATCTCCTCGCGACGCGCTGCGATGCGCCACGGCGCCGGCACCAGGCCCTCGCCCGGCCGACCGGCGGCGGCTTGCTCAAGGCTGTCCATAAAGGTCCGAAAGCTGCATGCGCGCAGCCTGCAGGCGCTGGACGACGACCTCGAGCAGCCCGCGGGTGATCGCATAACCCACCGCGCTGTCGGCCTGCATGGCCTGGCGCAGGCAGTCGGCATCGAAGGCCAGGACGTGGGTGGTCGCGCGCGCGACGGCGTCGAAGTGCCAGCGGTGCGGCGGCAAGAACCACGACCAACCCACCGCGTCGTCCTTCCCCAGGGTTTCCAGCGGGGCATGACCGACCGCCGTGCCGGCGATCTTGATTTCGACCTGCCCGTCGAGAATCAGGTAGAACGTGGCTGCCGGGGCGTTCTGGCGAAGCAGGAAAGCGCCGGGTTCGAAGCGCTCTTCCCGGGCGCAGGCCACCAGGCGCTCGCGCACCGGTGGCGCCATATCGGCACAGAAAGCATGGTGGGCCAGCTGATCTGCAAGATCCATCGTCTTTACTCCAAGCGCTCCGGGACGTCCTGCGGCGTCGACGCGCGCAGGGCCGCCACCTCCGCGGTGATGTCGATGCCGACCGGGCACCAACTGATGCAGCGCCCGCAACCCACGCAGCCCGAGCTCCCGAACTGGTCGTGCCAGCTGGCCAGCTTGTGGGTGATCCACTGCCGGTAGCGGGCGCCGATGCCGCCGCGCACGCTGCCGCCCGGCAAGTGGGAAAACTCGGGATTGAAGCACGACTCCCATTCCTGGGTGCGTTCGGCGATCCAGCCGTCGAGCGCCACGGCATCCACCACACGGGTGCAGTAGCAGGTCGGGCACACCGCCGTGCAGTTGCCGCAGGCCAGACAGCGGGACGCGAGGCTGTCCCAGTGCGGGTCTTCCAGCTTGCGGTACAGCAGCTCGCGCAGCCCCGCGGCGGGCATGCGGACGGCCAGCTGCGCGCGTGTCCCCGCCCAGACCCGTTCCGCCGCCGCGCGGCGACCCGCTTTCGACGTGCCAACCGATGGCGCCGCCCGGCTCCAGAATTTCGGTCAACGCGAGGTCGTAACCGGTTTCGGCGCGCGGGCCGGTCCCCATGTCGGCGCAAAAGCAGGTGCCGCCGGCGCGTCCGCATTGCACGGCGATGATGAACAACGCCGCGCGTCGCGCCTCGAACGCCCGATCCGGCTGCGCCGCGCCCGCCAGCACCCGATCCTGAACAGCCATCGCCGCCAGTTCGCAGGCGCGTGCCCCGATCAGCGCGGTCGGCGCCGGTGTCGCGGGAGCGGATTCGAAACGGAGGACGCCGTCGGCGGATCGGGTGACGCGAACCTGGGACTCGCTCGCCGGGTGGAGGAAGCGCTTCCAACCGTGCGGCCCCACCGTATGGTCGAAACGGCGTGGGTCGTCGGGCTGCGGATGCAGACGGTAGTGGCCAGGCGCCTGTTCGTCGCGCCAGCCTTGCGGCAAGGCGTCGATCCCCGACAGGTGGTCATACACGATGGCGCCGCCCCGCACCGTGGGACCGAGCACGTCGTAGCCGTCGCGCTTCAAGGCATCGATCAGGCCGGCAAGCCCATCGATATCGAGCATGGCCTCCATCCGGTCGCACCTCCCACACCGTTCCCCGGCACCCGATCATTCTGTGGGTTTCCGGCCATCCGCCGCTTGATGCAGGTCAAACGGCACAAGCCCCGGAATTTGCTTCACGGGAGGTTAGCACCTCCGCAAGGCAGCGGCATGAACAGCCGGCGCCGGCCGGTCCTTCAACCGCCCTTGGCGAAGCGCACGAGGCGCCGGCGCTTGGCGATCTGGCGTGGCGTCAAGGTGTTGCGGACACCTTCGAAGGGATTTTCGCCGGATTTGAACTCCAGCCGCAGCGGCGTGCCGTAGAGGCCCAGCGACTTCCTGAAAAAATTGATCAGATAGCGCCGGTAACTGTCGGGGACATCTTCGGTCTGGTTGCCGTGGATCACGACGACCGGCGGCTGCCGCCCGCCTTGATGCGCATAGCGCAGCTTGATGCGCCGGCCGCGCACCAGCGGCGGCTGGTGGCCGGCGACGGCTTCCTGCAGCAGCCGGGTCAGTCGCGGCGTGGACAGATCGGCCGAGCCGGCTGCGTGCGCCGCGCAAATCGAGGCAAACACGTTCCCCACACCCGAGCCGTGCAGCGCCGAGATGAAGTGGGTCTTGGCGAAGTCCACGAACGGCAGGCGTCGGCCCAACTCCTCGCGGATGCGCTCCCGCGCGCCCTGCGCCAGGCCGTCCCATTTGTTCACCGCAAGGACCAGGGACCGGCCCCGCTCGATCACCATCCCCAAAAGGCTGGCGTCCTGGTCGGTGATCCCCTCCCGGCCATCGAACAGGAACAGCACCACGTCGGCGGCGTCGATGGCCTGCAGGGTCTTGACGATGCTGAATTTCTCGATCACCGCATCGACCCGCGCGCGGCGCCGCACCCCGGCCGTATCGACCAGGACGTAGTCCTGTGCGTCCCGGGTGAACGGCACGGCGATGGCGTCGCGCGTGGTTCCCGGGATCTCGGACGCCACCAGGCGCTCCTCGCCGAGCACGCGGTTGATGAAGGTGGATTTGCCGACGTTCGGCCGACCGACGACCGCCACGCGGATGGCCGTGTCATCCGCATCGCGCGCACCCTCGGCCGTCGCCGGCAGCGTGCTGCAAACGGCTTCCATGAGCGCCGCGACACCTTGGCCGTGGGCCGCCGAGACGGCATGGACCGGCCCCAGCCCCAGCGCCGCGAAATCGGCGTCGACCGCGCCTTGATTCAGCCCCTCGCTCTTGTTCGCGATGAGAAACACCGGTTTGCCGCTGCGACGCACCCATTGCGCCAGCGCTTCATCCTGCGCATTGACGCCCTCGCGCGCATCGACCAGCAGCAGCACGACATCGCCCTCGTCCAGCGCCTGGCGCGCCTGCTGGGCACTCAGTGCATCGAGCCCGCCGGTCTCGCCGGACAGCCCGCCGGTGTCGACCACCAGATAGGGCACCGGACCGACCCTGCCGTAGCCGTACTGGCGATCGCGCGTCAGGCCCGGGAAATCCGCCACCAGCGCGTCCCGACTCCGGGTGAGCCGGTTGAACAAGGTGGATTTCCCGACATTGGGGCGTCCGAGCAGGACGACGGCCGGTGCCGCAGCAAGCCCGGCCTCAGCCACGACCGAACTGCACGGCGGCAAGCCGGCCGCCGCGGCCCTGAACGATCACGGTCTCATCCCCGACGCGGAGCGGACGCGCACTGATGCCTTGGCGATCGACACGGGTGTAGCCCATGATCTGCCCCGTCCCGCGGTCGAGCCAGAACACATAGCCGTTACCGTCGGCGATGACGACGTGTCGACCCGACAGCGCCGGCGCGCTCAAGTCGCGGCGGAGCAAGCCTTCCTGGGTCCAGCGGACATCGCCGCTCTGGAGGTCCAGCGCGTTGACCCGCGAGCGATCGTCCACCTCGTAGATCTCTTCGCCGCTGGCCACGATGCTCTGGAACGACGAGGTATCCCGATCCCAGACGCGACGACCCGAACGCAGGTCGAAGCCCGCCACCTTGCCCTGGAACGTGGCGACGAACAGTCCACCGGCGAGTACGGCCGGGTCGCCATCGATGTCCACCAGCCGCTCGACTTCGGAGCGTCCGGTCGGCAGCGCCACGGTTTCCTCCCACGCCAGCCGCCCATCCGAGAGCCGCAGCGCGATGACCTTGCCGTTGTCCAGCCCGATCATGGCAAAGCCGTTTTCCAGGAACGGCGCACCGGTGCCGCGCAGGGTGAGCGAGGGCACCGTCGTCTCATGGGTCCAGCGTGTGCTGCCGTCGTTCAGATCGAGTCCGCTGATGCGGCCGTCGAGTGTGCGCACCACCACCGTCCCCTGCTCGGCGCGAGGCGTGGCAAGCACTTCGCTGCTCATCTGCCGGCGCCAGCGGATCCGGCCGTCGGCCGCTGCGAGCGCCAGCACCTCCCCATCCAGGGTACCGACCAGCAGGGTGTCATCGGCCGGAAAGGGCCCGGCCGTGATCCGCGATTCGGTTTTCACCCGCCAGGCCAGCTTGCCGCTGTCCAGTTCGACCGCAACGACCTGGCCATCGGCGCTGGCCGCATAGACCCTGCTCCCGCCGAGGGCCGGGGCGAGATACGGGAAACGCTCCTCGCTTTTGCCGCCCACATCGACGGTCCAGCGCGTGTTGACGGACGCAGCGGAGGTCAGGGTCGGCAGGGGCGCCGCAGGTTCCACGGGGGTCTTGTTCCACACCTTCAGGCTGTTGCAGCCCGCAAGGCCGGCACTCAGTGCCACGATCAGCAACATGCGCCTGTTCACGGTGCGTCCTCTCCCATGTCTTTCAGCTTCAAGCCGATGAGTCGATCGTCCAGTTGCGCCGCGGTGGCCGCTTCGCGCGCCTTCCGATAGGCAGCGCGGGCTTCGTCCGTCCGGCCCAGTGTCCGCAGCGCGTCACCGCGGAGTTCTTCGACCAGCGGGCGCCACGGGGTTTGGTCCTCGAGCGGCTCGAGCGCTTCGAGCGCCGGCTCGGGCGCCGATTGCGCCAGATGGACACGCGCCAGTCGCAGCCGGGCCAGCGCCCCCAGAGGATCGTCGCCGGCCATGTCGATCGCCCGCTCGAGCGCCTGTTGGGCGCCCGGGAGATCCCCCTTGTCCACGGCGCGTCGGGCCAAGGCCAGCTGGGCAAGGGTGGTGTAGGGCGCGCCGGCAAATCGGTCACGCAGCGTCTGGTCGAGCGCCAGCATCGATTGCGCATCGTCGCGCTCGAGCGCGACGCTGAACTGTTCGTAGTATTCCGCGGCCCGGACGGCCTTGGTCGCCTGGCTGTTCTGGTAGAACCGCCAGCCCAGCACCAGCACGAGGCCGAACAGCAATCCCGCCAGCAGGTAGTTGCCATAGTCCTGCCACCAGCCTTTCAGGCGGTCCAACTCATCTTCTTCGTAGCCCTGAGCCAAAATCGCTGCTCCTTGTCGAAATATTGCCCGTCAGCGCGCCGTCGTCAGGCTGACCGCCCCAATCCCTGCGCCAGGAGCCACGCCGGCAGATCACTCACGGGCAGGGTCCGTTGCGGCTGATCCTCGCGCAGCGGTTTGATCTGCACCGACCGTGTCGCCCATTCCTGTTCACCCAGAATGACGGCAAACCGGGCGCCACTGCGATCGGCCCGCTTGAGCTGCGCCTTGAAGCTGCCACCGACGCAGTGCTGCACGACCCGCAAACCCTCGATGCGGCGCAGGTCCTCCGCCAACCGGAGTGCCGCGACGTCGAGACCGTCGCCGGCCCAGACCAGATAGCAGTCGGGGGCGGACGAGGTCGGGATGTGGCCCGCCTGCTCCAACAGCGCGATCACCCGCTCCATCCCCAGAGCGAAACCGACGGCCGGGGTCTCCCGCCCGCCGAGTCGCGAGACGAGCCCGTCGTAGCGCCCGCCGGAGCACACCGCGTCCTGGGCGCCCAACCGATCCGTGATCCACTCGAATACGGTATGGGTGTAGTAGTCGAGTCCGCGCACCAGACGCGGATTGTGCACGTACCGGACGCCGGCCGCCTCCAGCAAACGGCACAGGTCTTCGAAGTGTGTCCGCGACGCCGCGTCCAGGCTGTCGGGCAGGCTGGGCGCGCCGGCGATCACCTCGGCCAGCGCCGGGTTCTTGCTGTCCAGGATACGCAACGGATTGGTCTCGAGCCGTCGACGGCTGTCTTCGTCCAGATCCGCTGCATGGCGAGTGAAATACGCCACGAGGCGTTCGCGATGAACGGCGCGACTTGCGGGCGTCCCCAGGCTGTTGACCTGCAGCGTGACACTGCCGGTGATCCCCAGCGCTTCCCAGAGGCGCGCGCACAGGACGATCTGCTCGGCGTCCACGTCGGGGCCCGGCATGCCGAAGGCTTCGACGCCGATCTG
>JAJXTQ010000132.1 GCA_021783685.1 Pseudomonadota bacterium
CGCCGATCGGTACCCTGGGGTCGTCCGCGTGCTCGGTGACGGGCAGCGCCAGCTTGAACCGGCTGCCAGGCTTGGAAGGCACCCACTGGCAGCCGATCACCGGGGTCGCCGAGACGTTGGGCACCGGCCCCTTGGTGAAATCGAGGGGACCGAGCGGGGTGACGACCTTGAGCACGCTCAGCGCCTTGGCGACCTCGGCCTTGTTCTTCGGATTGCCGCTGTGCGCCAGCGCCGCGAAGCCGGCGTCGAGCAGCGCCATGCTGGCGCCGACTTGCTGGGTCCATTGGCGTCCGGTGCTGTGCTCGTAGCCGTCGGCCAGCGCCTGCGACGACAGCCCCGTCAGCGGCGAGCCATAGGGCCAGGTCGGGCCCCAATACTGGGCGGTGGCGAGCTTGTGGCCGAGGGAGCCGAGCGCCTCGACCTGGGACGGGAACAATCCGGTCTTGGCGACCTGCGCGATTTTCACCATGCGCGTGTAGCCCTGCTGCGCCGCCTGGCGCCAGAAGGTCGCGAAGTCGGGCGGAATCGGAAAGGTGTTGAAGATCTCGCACTCCTCCGCCTTGAACTTGGCGATTTGCGCGGAAAAGTCGGTGGTGCCGTCCTCGTAGGCGCCGGAATCGACGATGGTGAAGCCCGCCTTGGCCAGTTCGGGCGCCAGGTGCTCGCGCACCGCGTTGCCGTCGGCGTCGTTGGGGTAGAGGATGCCGACCCGCTTGTTGGTCTTGACCGAGCCGGTCCACTGCGAATTGTAGGACTGGAAAAATTCGTGGCCGCCGAAGCAGAAATGGTAGGTCCAGTGGAAGGGCGATGGCTGGCCGGGCTTGGCGCCGCGGCCGAAATACCAGGATTCCCAGGGCACGATGGTCGACAAGCAGGGCACCCCCGCCGCTTCGCAGGCGTCCGACACCGGATTGACCACTTCGGGCGTCGAGGTGACCAGCATCATGTCGATGTGCGCCTCGTTGATCAGGCTCTTGGCGAGCTGGCTCGCGCGCGCCGGATCTGATTGAGTGTCGCGATCGAGAATCTCCACCGCATAGTGCATGCCGTCGACTTTCAGGCCCTTGGCCAACGCCTTTCGCGCCAATTGCAGCACATAGGGGTCGCACTCGCCGAAGCCGGCCAGAGGGCCGGTGCGCGGACTGATGAAGCCGACCTTGAGCGTTTTCGCGCCGCGGGTCGCAGCGCGCGCCAAGCCGGTCGGCAAAGTGCCGGCGACCAGTACGCTACCCACGGCTTGCACCAAGCGACGACGCGTATGGTCCGGGCCGGCGGACAAGTCGCTGTGCGATTCGTTGCCTACATTGCTCACATCGGATTGCTTCTGCATTTCACTCTCCTCCGTTAAGCGGGCGAAAACTGCGACCAACCAAACGCCCACGATCAAAAATGAGTTGCAATGAGCAGCTTGCTCAGCGAGCCATCAGGATTGCCAGTCAGCTCGGTGAACGGGGTAAAGCGAAGCGGTTTCGACGATGCATTTTTCCGAGAATATCACGGCTCTCAGAAAACAGGTTTGGCCGGCTTCGATGTTTTCGATCAGGCAATTGAAAATAAAAGAACTTTACGCAAACACCGGGAAACTATTTATATGTCTTTTTTTATATCACACCATTACTCCGCTCGGGGCAGAGCGATGCGAACGTTCCATCCTTAGCTAACGAGACGGGTCAGTCATCGCTCTAGTTCTTAGGCTATAGTCGTCGCCGGGACGCCAATTCCTACAGTGCGGCATGTAAGAAAACCGGGGCTTGTCCCGTCTACCGTTCATGGCAATTCACAGGGAGCTGGGCGATGCTTACAGAAAACAATCGGGCGATCGTCGTCATCAACGGCAAGGACGTCCTGGTCGAGTGGAGCACCGCCGCCGAGCGCGAGCTGTCCAGGCGGCAAGCGCCGCTGATCGTCGAGTTGGAATTGTATTTCTCCTGCCTGGTGAAAAAATTCGTCCATTTCCGCGACGATTCCAGGGGCAGACCGACCGTCGCTGCGAGCGACAAGCTCCACCTGTACTTCCGGCCGGTCACCTCCACCGCCTGCAGCTTCGAGGTCGCCGAACGCCTGGGCCGCCAGCCGGAGATCGACATCGACAGCCAGGCGCTGCGCAAGATTGCGCCGAAACGGGTGGCCATCACCCACGAACGCGGCGTCTGGAGCGGCAGCTTCAACTGGTGATCAGGCGGCGCAGAAGGCATCGGCGTGCTTGCAGAAAACCTATCGGCCGGGCCCCTAGGTGCCGGCCAATCCTTGTTCGGTCAAGCCCGCGAATCCCTGCGCGGCGAAGCCGGCCAACCCCTGCGCGAAATCGCGCGCTATCATCCACCCGCAAAAGGAAACCACCATGACCCCCTCCCCGATCCGCAAGGCCCTGTCCCTGGGCGTCGTCGCCCTGATCGCCTCGGCGCTGACCATCCCCGCCTTCGCCGCCGATGCGATGAGCAATCCCTGCGCGACCAAGCCGGCCAATCCTTGCGCTCAACCCAAGCGCAAGGAGCAGAAGAAGCCGATGAACAAGCACAAGGCCGCCAAGCACAAGGCTGCCAACCCCTGCGCGGCGAAGCCGGCCAATCCTTGCGCCGCCAAGTAAGGCAACGGTGAGCATGGGGGCGGAAGGCTGGCCGTCGCTCGTCGCGATCGTCCTGCTGTTCGCCCTGACTGGCGGCGATCCGGGCACCGCGCTCGGATCGCCCGCTCCCTCCGACATCGCCGCCTTCCTGGCCCGCCACTGGCAGCGGCCGCTGGCCGCCAACGGCCCGGCACCTGGCAATTTTTCGCCGCTAGAGGCCTCGCTCTCGCCCGCCGCCTGCGGCGCCTGCCATCCGCGTCAGTTCGCGGACTGGCGCAGCGCCTTGCACAGCCACGCCATGAGCCCCGGTCTGCTGGGCCAATTGCAGGCCATGGGTGCCAAAGCCCGTGACCAGCACCAGGCCTGCCTGCAATGCCACGCGCCCCTGGCCGAACAGGAAGACCACCTGGTCAAGTCGCTCCTCGCCGGACGCATGTTGCCGCCGCTGGCCGACGGCGTCTCCTCGGCCGACGGTCTGACCTGCGCCGGCTGCCACGTGCGCGGCAACCGGCGTTTCGGCCCGCCCAGGTCGGACGGCACGGTGCCCGCCGCTACTGCGCATCTTCCCCACGACGGCTGGCAGGCGACGCGGGCCTTCGAGGATTCGCGTTTCTGCGCCGCCTGCCATCAGTTCGAGGCCGGCGGTCCGGGCTTGAACGGCAAGCCCTTCGAGAACACCTATGAAGAATGGCGAGCCAGCCGCTACGCCCGCGTGGGCGTGACTTGCCAGTCCTGCCACATGCCGCAGCGGCGCCACTTGTGGCGCGGCATCCACGATCCCGCGATGGTGAGGTCCGGGCTCACGATAACTGCTGCGCTCGTTCCCGCCGCCCCCGGCCGCGTCGCCGCCGAATTGAACGTCGCCAACACCGGCGTCGGTCACGACTTCCCGACCTACGTCACGCCCCGGGTCGAAGTGGAGATCGCCCAGCTAGATCGGCACGGAAAAGTGCTTACTGCGACCGTCCTGCGCCGCCTGATCTCCCGGGACGTGAGTCTGGATCTCACGGTCGAGCGCGCCGACACCCGCTTGAAGCCGGACGAACTGCGCCACTACCGCTACGACCGGGCGAGGGACCCGCGGGCGGTGGCGGTGGTCTTCTCCATCACCGTTTTCCCGGATGCCTTTTACGCCGGCTTCTACCGCGCCACCTTGAAAGATCCATCATTCCGCACCGGACGCGCGGCGATACGCGCGGCGCTCCGGCGGGCGCAAGGCTCTGCCTATGAGCTGTACGACGCACGCCTGCCGCTGCCAGCGCGGACGCCTGAGATACGTCGAGCGGCCGGGGAGTTCGATATCAAGCGTAGCTTCGAATCAGCTACGCGCTAAAAAAGGGTTTCGACCTTTCGGTGGAAACCCTTGATCTTACTGGTCGGGACGGAGTGATTCGAACACTCGACCCCTTGCACCCCATGCAAGTGCGCTACCAGGCTGCGCTACGCCCCGACTGAGAAAAAATTATACCAGATCGTGCCGCCGAACACGGCTTCAGACGCGCAGGAATTCGATGATGCCGGCCAGTTCGGCACGCAGCGAATGCGCCGGAGGCAAGGTCGATGGTTCGGGGGGGAACGAAGGGGCAGCGTGCTCGCCGGCATCGTCGAGCCGGTGGCGGGCGCCGCTGATGGTGAAGCCCTCATGGTAGAGCAGTTCGCGGATGCGGCGCACCAGCAGCACTTCGTGATGCTGATAGTAGCGCCGGTTGCCGCGCCGCTTGACCGGCTTCAGCTGGGTGAACTCCTGCTCCCAGTAGCGCAGCACGTGCGGCTTGACGCCGCAAAGCTCGCTCACCTCGCCGATGGTGAAATAACGCTTTGCCGGGATCGGCGGTAGTTGTTCCTTATTGCTTGACGTCGCCATGCTTGACGGTCTCGACGGCGAGCTTCAGCTTCTGACTGGCATGGAAGGTGACGACGCGACGCGCGGTGATCGGAATCTCTTCGCCGGTTTTGGGATTGCGGCCTGGCCGCTGCGGCTTGTCGCGCAACTGGAAGTTGCCGAAACCGGAGAGCTTGACGCTGTCGCCTTCCTCCAGGGCTCCGCGGATTTCCTCGAAAAACCCCTCTACCATGTCCTTGGCCTCGCGTTTGTTCAGGCCGACCTTTTCGAACAACAGGTCAGCCAATTCCGCTTTGGTCAGTGTCATGCACGCTCCCTTGTTATGCCCGAACGCTAGCGCCGAATTTCTGTACTGCGACGGCGACCAAAATATCGACCACCTCATCGGCTTCAACGTCCGCCAGCGTTTTTTCAGTATCTTGCATAACTATCCGGAATGCAAGACTTTTTTGCTTTGTTTCGATGCCCATGCCGTGATAAACGTCGAACAGCGCGATGTCGCGCACGATCGCCGGCGCGGCCGCTCGCAGGGCATCGAGCAGCGGCTGGAGAGGCTGTTCGATGGCGAGCACCAAGGCCAGATCGCGCACCACCGTCGGGTAACGCGTGACCTCGCGATAACGCGGCAGGGGCTGGGTCGTCAGCGCCGCCAGTTCGATCTCGAAGACCACCGGGGCTCCGTGATTGACGGCGAGTTCGTACTTTTGCACCCACTGCGGATGCAACTCGCCGATGATGCCCACGGCCTGGCCGTCCAGCAGCACGCGTGCCGAGCGGCCGGGATGCAGCGCGGGATGGTCGAGCTTTTCGAAGCGCAAGGTGCGCGGCGCGAACAGCGCTTCGAGGTCGCCCTTGGCGTCAAAGAAATCGGCGTTGCGCGAGGTCTCGCCCCATTGTTCGTCTGCCGCCGGGCCGGCGCACAGCGCCGCCAGACGCAGCGGCTGGACGTAGCCCGGCACCTGCTCGTCCTGGCCGCCGCGCACGAAGCAGCGGCCGAGCTCGAACACCCGCACGCGACCGGCGCGGTGCTTCAGGTTGAAGGCCAGCGTGCCGGCCAGTCCGGCGATCAGGCTGCTGCGCATCACCCCCATCTGGCTCGCGATCGGATTGGCGAGCACGATGGGTTGCGCGTTGGCGCAGAAGTCCGATTCCCAGGCGGCCTCGACGAAGCTGAAATTGACCACTTCCTGATAGCCGCGCCCGGCCACCAGCCGGCGCACCAGCATCGCGCCGCGCCGCTCCTCGGGCAAGGGCAGCATCGCCAGTTGCCCTCTGGGCGCCGGCGAGGGGATGTTGTCGTAGCCGTGCAGGCGCGCGATCTCCTCGATCAGGTCTTCCTCGATTTCGATGTCGTAGCGGTACGGTGGCGGCGAGACGATGAAATCGTCCTGTTCGCGGCGCAGCGGAAAGCCCAGTCCGGCGAGGAGCTTCTCCACCTGCGCCGGCGCCAAGGCAATGCCCAGCAGCTTGGCGGCGCGCGCGCTGCGCAGCCTCACCGGCGGACGCGCGGGCAGATTCTGCTCGGAGACGGCCTCGACCACCGGTCCCGGGCTGCCGCCGCAGATGTCCAGGACCAACTGGGTGGCGCGCTCGATCGCCCGGCGCTGCAGTTCGAAGTCGACGCCGCGCTCGTAACGGTAGGAAGCGTCGGAGGAGAAGCCCAGCGCGCGGGCGCGCCCGGCC
>JAJXTQ010000133.1 GCA_021783685.1 Pseudomonadota bacterium
GAGATCAGGGCCTGGGACGCGCTCACGGTGGCCAGGGTGGCGAGGGCGACCAGCGGATAGAGCGCCCAGCGTGGCGCCAGCGCGTAAAACGGATTCTCGATGGCGGTGGGCTCGGCCAGCACCAGCGCCCCCTGGCCCAGATAGTTCAGCACCAGCGCCGGCAGCACCAAAACGAACCAGGCCTGGCGGATGGGCCCACGCCCGAAATGCCCCAGATCGGCGTACAGCGCCTCGGCGCCGGTGACGACCAGGAATACCCCGCCCAGCACCAGCAGCGCGGCCTGACTCTCGGTCAGCAGAAACGTCAGCGCATACCAGGGATTGAGCGCGATCACCACGCCCGGGTTGTGGCTGATGCCATAGATGCCGAGCGCGGCCAGCGTCGTGAACCAGATCAGCATGACGGGCCCGAAGACCGCGCCCACCCGGGCCGTGCCGAAGCGCTGCAGCGAAAACAGCGCGGCGAGGATGACCAGGGTCAGCGGGACCACGAAGGGCGCCGCCCCGGGTGCGGCGATCTTGAGTCCTTCCACGGCGCTGAGCACCGAGATGGCCGGCGTGATCATGCCGTCGCAATAGAGCAGGGCGGCACCGAAGACGCCGAGCGCCATCAGCACCGACGCCGCCCGCCCCTGACCGAGCGTGCGCCACGGATTGAGCAGCGCGAGCAACGCCAGGATTCCGCCCTCGCCCCGGTTGTCGGCGCGCAGCACCAGCGCCTGGTACTTGAGCGAGACGATCAGGATCAGCGCCCAGAAGATCAGCGACAGCACGCCCAGAACGTGGGACGGGGTCAGTTCGACGCCGAGATGCGGCGAAAAACACTCCCGCAAGGCATAAAGGGGGCTGGTCCCGATGTCGCCATAGACGACCCCCAGGGCCCCGAGGGGCGCCCACCCGGGCGAACGCGACAAGGCAGCAGGCAGGGACGTCAACTGGGGCGTCTTCATGGGCCCTTCCGGGAGTGCGGCATGGAGGATCGGCAGGCGCTGGGCATGAGGAGGGTATGATAGGCGCCATCACGGCACAGCGGGAGAGGGTCGCGCATCGGCGGCACCCTGTCCGTCACATCGGCCCCGTAGAGTCCCGTGTCGTCCTCGTCGACAGACCAACCGTTCCGCAACAGGCAGGCCCGCCATGACCCTTGCTCTCTGGCTCATCATCGGATGCGGCGCCGCGCTGGGCGCACTCGCGGTCCATGATCTCCTGCAACGCCATCATGCGATCCTGCGCATCTACCCCGTGGTCGGCCATTTCCGCTATCTGCTCGAAGGCTTCGGGCCCGAGCTGCGCCAATACATCGTCACCAGCAACGAAGAGGAACGGCCCTTCAGCCGCAACCAGCGGCGCTGGGTCTACGCCACGGCCAAGCGCGAGAACAACCAGTTCGCCTTCGGCACCGACCAGGACCTCGAGCACAGCGAAGGGACGCTGATCATCCGCCACCATGCCTTTCCGCTGGCCCAGTTCCAACCGGGCGACGCCGTCGACCAGGCCGGCTATCCCCTGCCCGCCGGCAAGGTCCTGGGCGCAGCGCGCGGCCGGCGCCAGGCGTTTCGGCCGGCGTCCATCGTGAACGTCTCGGGCATGAGCTTCGGCGCCCTCAGCGGCGCGGCGATCGAAGCCCTCAATCGCGGCGCCCATCTCGCCGGCTGCTGGCACAACACCGGCGAAGGCGGGCTCAGTCCCTACCACCGGACCGGCGCCGATGTCGTCTTCCAGATCGGCACGGGCTACTTCGGTTGCCGGGACGCCGATGGCGCCTTCAGCCTCGCCGCACTGGAACGCACGCTGGACAGCGGCGCCCCGGTGCGCGCGCTCGAAATCAAGCTCAGCCAGGGCGCCAAGCCCGGGCTCGGGGGCCTCTTGCCCGGCGTCAAGGTCACGCCGGAAATCGCCGCCGCCCGCGGCGTCCTGCCGGGGCGGGACTGCAAGAGCCCGGCGCGTCACGCGGCCTTCGGCGATGTCGACGCCCTGCTCGATTTCGTGGAACAGCTCGCCCAGCACACCGGCCTGCCGGTCGGCATCAAGTCCGCCGTGGGCGATACGGGCTTCTGGGAGGAGCTGGCCATGCGCATGGCGTCGGGCGAGCGCGGCGTCGATTTCATCACCATCGACGGCGGCGAGGGCGGCACCGGCGCGGCGCCGCTGGTCTTCGCCGACCGCGTGGCGTTGCCGTTCAAGGCGGCGTTTCCGCAGGTATACCGCATCTTTCATCGTCACGGCCTGACCGACCGGGTGGTCTTCATCGGCTCGGCCCGGCTGGGACTGCCCGACGCGGCGCTGTGGGGATTGGCCATGGGCTGCGACCTGATCAACGTCGGGCGCGAGGCCCTGTTTGCCATCGGCTGCATCCAGTCGCAGAAATGCCATACCGGCCGCTGCCCCACAGGCGTCACCACGCACACGCCCTGGCGCACGCGCGGCCTGGATCCCGCGCTGAAATCGGTGCGGCTCGCCAACTACATGATCGGCCTGCGCCGGGAACTGACCGCACTGGCGCGCGCCTGCGGAGAGGTGCATCCCGCGCTGATTCCGCTGCAGCGGCTGGCCCTGGTCGAGAACGGCTACCGGATTCGCGACCTGCAGGAACTCCTGGACTATCCCGCCGGCATGGGCCAGATCGGGGCCGATCTGCGGACGGCCTTGATCGACCAGATGGCGCCCCTGTTCGAGGACCGGTTGCGCCAGCCCACGACCCGCGTAAGCTAACGCCATGACATGGCGCTTCACCAAGATGCATGGCCTCGGCAACGACTTCGTCGTCATCGACGCCGTGCGCCAGGCCATCGACCTGAAGCCCGCTCAGGCGCGCTGGCTGGCCGATCGCCACCTGGGAGTGGGCTGCGACCAGATCCTCTTGGTCGAACGCGCCCGGCATCCAGCGGCCGACTTCCGCTACCGCATCTTCAACGCCGATGGCGGCGAGGTCGCCCAATGCGGCAACGGCGCGCGCTGCTTTGCCCGCTTCGTCACCGAGGAAGGCCTCACCGACCGGCGCGAGATCACCGTGGAGACCGCCGCCGGCCTGTTGCGCCTTTATCTGGAGGGCGCGGATGACGTGCGGGTGAACATGGGCGTGCCGCAGTTCGATCCCGGGCTGATTCCCCTGCGCGCCGCGGCGCGGGCGCCCCGCTATCGCCTGGGCCCGGAGGGCCGATGGGAGATCGGGGCGGTGTCGATGGGCAACCCCCACGCCGTGCTGACCGTCGCGTCGTCGCACGCGGCGCCGGTCGCGGAAGTCGGTCCCGCCATTCAGGCCCTGCCCGATTTTCCCGAAGGCGTGAACGTCGGCTTCATGGAGCGCGTGTCTCCCGATCACATCCGGCTGCGCGTCTATGAGCGCGGCAGCGGCGAAACGCTGGCCTGCGGCAGCGGGGCGTGCGCCGCGGTCGTGATCGGCCGTCTGTGGGGCGTGTTGGCGGACGCTGTCGATGTGGACCTGCCGGGTGGACGGCTGCGCATCGACTGGGCCGGCGAGGGGGAGCCGGTGTGGATGACCGGCCCTGCCGTGCGCGTCTTCGACGGACAATTGTCCCGTCTGCCGGGCGCACCGGGGTGAGCTCGCCCGCTGACGCCGAAGAACGCGAGCACGTGCTGGCCTACCTGCGCGGTCACCCCGATCTGCTCGACCGGCATCCCGAAATCCTGGCCGATCTCGCCATTCCCCACGGGACCGGGCTGGGCGCCGCCTCGCTCATCGAGCGCCAGGTGCAGGTCCTGCGGGACCGCAACCTGCGCCTGGAAGGCACCCTCGACGAATTGCTGCGCCATGCCCGACAGAACGAGGCCCTGCTCGACAAGACCCACGAACTGGCGCTGACGCTGCTGCGCGCCACCGAGGTCGGCACCCGGCTGCGCGGTCTGGTCGACGCGTTGCTGCGCCATTTCCATGCGGACATGGTGCGGGTGATCCTGCCACCCGGACATCCCGCCCTGCGCTGCGACCTGCAAGGGCCCCTGTGCCTGACGCTGGACGCATGGCCCGAGCCGCAGCTCGGCAGCGAACCGCAGTGCGGCGCGCTGGCAGCCGCGCTCGGCACCTGGCTGTTTCCCTCGCCGCATCCGATGCCCGCCTCGGCGGCACTGATCCCGTTTCCGCAGCAAGGCGGCGTCCTGGTGATCGGCAGTCTCGACCCGCAGCGCTTTCATGCCCACATGGGCACGGCCGTGCTGCGCCGGTTGGGTGATCTGGCCGGCGCCGCGCTGCGCATGGACCTCGCGCCTTGAAAGCGCAACTGGACGCGTTCCTGACCGCGCTGACGCGCGGCCAGCGCCATTCCCCACACACGCTGGCCGCCTACCGCCGCGACCTCACCACCCTCTTGGCCTGGTGCGTGACCCAGGGCCAAGACGCCTGGCCGGTCACCGCGGCGCCCGTGCAGCAGTGGCTGGCGGAGGGACACGCCGCCGGTCTCGATGCCCGCACGCTTGCCCGCCGCCTGTCCGCGGTACGACGGTTCTACCGTCACCTGCGCCAGAGCGGGCAGATCGGCCACGACCCGACCCGGGGTCTGCGCGCGCCGCGCCGGGCCCATCGCTTGCCGGCGCTCATCGACCCGGACACCACCGCCCGGCTGCTCGAAGATCAACCCCGGACCCCCTTGCAATGGCGCGACCGCGCACTGTGCGAACTGCTCTATTCCAGCGGCCTGCGCCTCAGCGAACTGGTGGGGCTCGATCTCGCCGACCTCGACCTGGTCGCTGGCGAGGTGCGCGTGATGGGCAAGGGTCAGCGGATGCGGCAGGTGCCGGTCGGGGCCCAGGCCCGCGGAGCGCTCGGCACCTGGCTGACCGCACGCACGCAACTGGCCCTTCCCGAGGAAACCGCCCTGTTCGTCAACCACCGCGGCCTGCGACTGAGCGGGCGCAGCGTGCAGCGCCTGCTGGCCCGGCGCGCCATGACCCAAGGCCTCGCTCAACACGTCCATCCGCATCTGCTGCGCCACGCCTTCGCCACGCACCTGCTCGAATCCAGCGGCGACCTGCGCGCGGTGCAGGAACTGCTGGGCCATCAGCGCCTGTCCACCACCCAGATCTACACCCATCTCGATTTCCAGCATCTGGCCCAGGGCTATGACCGGGCGCACCCGCGGGCGCAGCGCCGGCGCCCCAAGCCGGACGGCATGCAGTAGAATCGGGGCCTTTCACCCTTCGCCACCCTTGGGCGCGGCAGGACGAGGCGCGATGCAACAGTTCCACGGCACCACCATTCTTTCCGTGCGCCGCGACGGGCGCGTGGCAATGGGCGGCGACGGCCAAGTCTCGATGGGCGATACCGTCATGAAGGCCAATGCGCGCAAGGTGCGCCGGCTCTATCGCGAGCGCGTGCTGGCCGGGTTCGCCGGCGGCACCGCCGATGCCTTCACCCTGTTCGAGCGCTTCGAGGCCAAGCTCGAGGCCCACAGCGGCCATCTCACCCGCGCTGCGGTGGAGCTGGCCAAGGATTGGCGCACCGACCGCATGCTGCGCCGGCTGGAAGCCCTGATGTGCGTCGCCGATGCGCAGGCCTCGCTGATCATCACCGGCAACGGCGACGTGATCGAGCCGGTCGATGCCATCATGGCCATCGGCTCGGGCGGCAACTACGCGCTCGCCGCGGCACGCGCCCTGGTGGCCGAGACCACCCTGCCCGCCCGCGACATCGTCGAGAAGGCCCTGCACATCGCCGGCGACATCTGCGTCTACACCAACCACAACCTCACCATCGAGGCCCTGGACGCCGCCTGAAGGCGCGCCCAGGCGAGGAAGCCTTCATGTCCCAGATGACCCCGCGGGAAATCACCGAGGAACTGGACAAGCACATCATCGGCCAGCAGGCGGCCAAGCGCGCCGTGGCGATCGCGCTGCGCAACCGCTGGCGGCGCCAGCAGGTGCCGGCGCCCCTCTCGCACGAGATCACGCCCAAGAACATCCTCATGATCGGTCCCACCGGCGTGGGCAAGACCGAGATCGCCCGGCGTCTGGCCAAGCTGGCCCGCGCGCCCTTCGTCAAGGTCGAGGCGACCA
>JAJXTQ010000134.1 GCA_021783685.1 Pseudomonadota bacterium
GTCGCCAAACTGGCCGGCGGCATCATCGACCACTACGACCAGCGCTCGGCCACCCCGGGGCTGCTCATCACCATGGCGCTGGCGCTGATCCTGTTGTTCTCGTGGCTGGCGCATGCGGTCGGTGCGCCACTGATCATGGGCGGCTTCGCCGCCGGCATCGCCCTGTCGCAGCATTTCCGTTTCAACGTGATGAGCCGGTTCGGGATGCCCGCGCTCGACCGCTGGTTCGCCCCCAGCCCGCAGCTGGCACACCGGCTGGAAGAGCAGATGCGGCCGCTGATCCACACCTTCGCGCCGCTGTTCTTCGTGATGGTCGGGGTGTCGCTCAACCTCAACGCGGTCGACTGGGGCTCGGCGCGGGTGTGGCAATTGGGCGGCGCGCTGATCGTGGTGGCCTTTATCGGCAAGCTTGCCGCCGGCTTTTTCATTCGCGAAACCCGCTTCCGCCAGGTCGCCATCGGTCTGGCCATGATCCCGCGTGGCGAGGTCGGCCTGATCTTCGCGCAATTGGGACTCAACCAGGGCATCCTCGACGCCGAGACTTACGCCGCGCTGCTGATCGTCATTGCACTCACCACCATCGCGCCCCCCTTCCTTCTGAAGGCCTATTATGGCCGTCAGTCGGGTGTTGCGGCCTGAGGCGTGCCAGCCGTCGCACACATCTGCAAGAATGCGGCCTTCGCCACCGAAAGCCGCTCGCCATGACCCTGCGCGCCGTCACGCTTCTGCCGGAGTCCGTTTGCGTGAGCCCGGACACCCCCCTGCTGGATGCCCTGCATCTGATGCTGGACAAGGGCGTCAATCACATCCCCGTGTGCGACGGCGGCGCCTGGGCCGGGCTGCTGGACATCAACGACATTCTGGGCGAACTGCTGCCCGCCAGTGCGCGCGGCGCGCATGCTCTGCAGGACCTGCGTTTCGTCGGCGACGGGGTTTCCCTGATCGCCAGCCGCTTCAAGGCTCTGGCGAACAAGCCGGTGCGCGAGGTGGATCTGCACGATTTGCCGACCCTGGATCAAGACACACCCCTGCTGGAAGCCGCCCTGCTGCTGCACCGGCATGTCGCCCCCCTGCCGGTGCTGGATGCCGCGGGCAGGTTCAAGGGCATGCTGTCGCGCCGGGCCCTGCTGGCCCACCTGCTCCGCACGACAGAAAACTGACATGACGCCTCCCACTGCCGTCGCCGAAGCGATCTTCGGCCTGTCGCCGCTGCTGGTCTCGCTCGCCATTTTCGTCCTGACCTACGCGGTCATCGTCACCGAGAAGATCAACCGCTCGGTGGTCGCGCTGCTCGGCGCCGGCCTGATGATCTTCGCCGGGGTGCTGAACCAGGCCGAGGCCTTCCACGGCATCGACCTCAACACCATCAGCCTGCTGACCGGCATGATGGTGATCGTCGCCGTCACGCAGAAAAGCGGGGTGTTCCAGTATGTCGCGGTGAAAGCCGCCAAGGTGGTGAAGGCCGACCCGTGGGGGCTGCTGGTGATGCTCTCGGTGGTCACCGCAGTATTTTCCGCGCTGCTCGACAACGTCACCACGGTGCTGTTGATCGCCCCGGTCACCTTGCTGATCACCGACGCCCTGCGCATCAGTCCCTACCCCTATCTGTTCTCGGTGATCTTCGCCTCCAACATCGGCGGCACCGCCACCTTGATCGGCGACCCGCCCAACATCATGATCGGTTCGGCGGCCAGGCTCACCTTCAACGATTTCCTGTCCAACCTGGGCCCGGTGGCAGCCGTCGTCATGGCGCTGCTGCTGATCCCGGTCTACTTCATCTGGGGCCGCAAGCTGCACGCCTCGGCGGAGAACCGCGCGCTGGTGATGGCGTTCAACGAGCGCGAATCGATCACCGACGCGCGCCTGATGAAACAGGCGCTGTTCGTCATCGCGCTGGTGATCGCGGGCTTCGTGCTGGCGCACTCGATCGGCCAGGAGCCCGGCACCATCGCCATGTTCGGCGCCGCTTTGCTGCTGCTGCTGCGCGTCTACGACAGGAACGCGGAAGAGCAGTCGCACGTCATCCACAAGACTTTCGGCGAGGTGGAGTGGATCACCATCTTCTTCTTCATCGGCCTGTTCGTGGTGGTGGCCGGCATCGAGAAGGCGGGCGCACTGGAATACATGGCGCACCAGATCGTCGACTGGACCGGCGGCGACTTCGCCGTCACCGCCTACGTCATCCTCTGGGTGTCCGCCGTGCTCTCCGCCGTGGTCGACAACATCCCCTTCGTCGCCACCATGATTCCGGTGATCCAGAGCATGGGCGGCGTGTTCACCCCGGAACAGGTCAACACCCTGTGGTGGTCGCTCGCGCTGGGCGCCTGCCTGGGCGGCAACGGCACCCTGGTCGGGGCGTCGGCCAACCTGGTGGTCGCCGGTTTCGCCGAGCGCGCCGGCCAGCCGATCCGCTTCCTGCCGTTCATGCTGATGGCGTTTCCGCTCATGCTGGGCAGCATTGCCGTCAGCAGCGCATACCTGTGGCTGCGCTACCTCTAGCGGGAACGGGTTGCCCGACCAGTGCACAAACGTTCCATACCGCCACCCAAGCACGGTTGCGGCATAATCCCCTTTCACAAACCCAAAACCAAGGACATACCATGAACAAATCCCTCATCGCACTACCCCTGCTGGCCACCCTGCTCTCCGCCTGCGCGACCAACGACCTCGGCGATTCGCGCGACATGACCAACACCCAGAAGGGCGCCATCATCGGCACCGTGAGCGGCGCGGCGCTGGGCGCACTGATCAACAAGGACAACCGCGGCAAGGGCGCGCTGATCGGCGCGGTCGGCGGCGGCCTGGCCGGCACCGGCGTCGGCTACTACATGGACAAGCAGGCCAAGGACCTGGCGCTGCAACTGAAGCCCGAGATGGACCGCGGCGAGATCACCGTCGACAAGGCCGCCAACAACGCCCTGCTGGTCAGCATGACCTCGGCCACCGGCTTCGACACCAACTCGTCCGTCATCAAGCCCGGCTTCACCACCACGCTCGACAAGATTTCCCGCGTGCTGAACCAGTACGGCAAGACCACCGTCACGGTAATCGGCCATACCGACAGCGTCGGCTCCGACGCCTCCAACCAGACCCTGTCGGAGAAGCGTGCGCAGTCGGTGCTCGACTACTTCGCCAGCAAGAACGTCAACCCGATCCGGCTGGCCGCCTACGGCAAGGGCGAGTCCTCGCCGCGCGCCGACAACGCGACCGAAGCGGGCCGTGCGCTCAACCGCCGCGTCGAACTGCTGATCGAGCCGGTCGTCGCCGACTGACCCGCCCTCGCCGGCTGGAGCCGGCTGCAACTCAGCGAAAGCCCGGGATTTCCCGGGCTTTTTTACGTCTAGAGTGAAGGTATGGCCGCCCTGTCCCGCTCGCTGCTGCACCTTGTCCTCTCCGCCTGCCTGATCCTCGGGCTGGCCGCGCCCGCCGGTGCGGCGATGGTGCGCGTGCTGACGGTGCAGGGGGCGATCAGCCCGGCCAGCGCCGACTACCTGGTGCGCGGGATCACCCGGGCGGCGACGGACGGGGCGCACCTGGTGGTGATCGAGATGGACACGCCGGGGGGGCTGGACACCTCGATGCGCGACATCATCAAGGCCATCCTCGCCTCACCGGTGCCGGTCGCCACCTATGTCGCGCCCAAGGGTGCCCGCGCCGCCAGCGCCGGCACCTACATCCTGTACGCCAGCCACCTCGCGGCGATGGCGCCAGCGACCAACCTGGGCGCGGCGACGCCGGTCGAACTTGCCCCCGCGGGCGAGCAGCCAACGGCACCGGAGCGGCCCGACGCTTCCAAACCGGCTGACACGCCACCGGGCGACGCCAAGATGCGCAAGGCGGTGCACGACGCCGCCGCCTACATCCGCAGCCTCGCCGAGCTGCGCGGGCGCAACGCCGAATGGGCCGAGCGGGCAGTGCGTGAGGCGGTAAGCCTGTCGGCGTCCGAGGCGCTGGAACTGGAGGTGATCGACCTCGTTGCCGCCGACCTCGACGACCTGCTGAAGCAGGCCAGCGGCCGGGCGATCGAGATGGACGGTCGCACGCTCACCCTCGACACCGCCGGCGCCGCCATCGAGCGCGTCGAACCCGACTGGCGCAGCCGCCTGCTGGCAGTGATCGGCGACCCCAGCATCGCCTACATCCTGATGCTGCTCGGCATCTACGGGCTGATCTACGAGTTTTCCAACCCCGGCATGCTGTTCCCCGGCGTGATCGGCGGCATCTGCCTGCTGCTCGGACTGTTCGCCCTGCAGCTGCTGCCGATCAGCTATGCCGGGCTGGCGCTGATGGTCCTCGGCATCGGCCTGATGATCGCCGAGGCCTTCCTGCCCAGCTTCGGCGCGCTGGGGCTGGGCGGCATCACCGCCTTCGTCATCGGATCGGTGATGCTGATCGACACCGAGCTCCCCGGCTACGGCATCCCGTGGGCGCTGATCGTCCCGGTGGCGCTGGCGAGCGCGCTGTTCAGCTTCTTCGTCGCCGGCCTGGCGCTGCGTGCGCGCAGGCGGCCGGTGGTGACCGGCGCCGAGGAACTGGTCGGGGCCAGCGGCGAGATCCTGGCGGACATGGAGCGCGAGGGCTGGGCCCGCATCCACAGCGAACAGTGGCAGGTGCGCAGCAGCGTGCCGCTGAAGCGCGGCAGCCGGGTGCGGGTGCGCGCGCGCCACGACCTGGTACTGGACGTGGAACCGGACAAGGAGAATGAACATGTTTGAATTCGGCGGTATGACCCTCGTTTTTCTCGTCGTCGCGCTGCTGGCCGCCAGCATACGCATCCTGCGCGAGTACGAACGCGGCGTGGTGTTCATGCTCGGGCGCTTCTGGAAGGTGAAGGGGCCGGGGCTGGTGATCATCATCCCCGGCATCCAGCAGATGGTGCGAGTCGACCTGCGCACCGTGGTGTTCGACGTGCCGAGCCAGGACGTGATCTCGCGCGACAACGTCTCGGTCAAGGTCAACGCGGTGGTGTATTTCCGCGTCATCGACCCCGCCAAGGCGATCCTGCAGGTGGAGGACTACCTCAACGCGACCAGCCAGCTGGCGCAGACCACGCTGCGCGCGGTTCTCGGCAAGCACGAGCTCGACGAGATGCTGGCCGAGCGCGAGCGCCTCAACCAGGATCTCCAGCAGTTGCTGGACGCGCAGACCGACGCCTGGGGCATCAAGGTGTCCAACGTCGAGATCAAGCACGTCGACATCGACGAATCGATGGTACGCGCGATCGCCAAGCAGGCCGAGGCCGAGCGCGAGCGACGCGCCAAGGTGATTCACGCCGAGGGCGAACTGCAGGCCTCGGAGAAGCTGCTGGCCGCTGCAGAAGTCCTCGCCGGCCGGCCGCAGGCGATGCAGCTGCGCTATCTGCAGACGCTCTCCAACATCGCCGGTGACAAGTCGAACACCATCGTCTTCCCGATGCCGGGCGAACTGATGAACCTGATGATGGGCAACACGAAACCGGGCGAATAAGCGCGCCTGCTCCCGTCCAAAGACCCCGGTTCGCGCAAGGTTGCCGGTGGCATACCGGATCGCATCCCGGTATGCTCACGCCCAGTCCCGGGTGAGTCCGGGAACCCGCTAAAGGTCGGAGTGGTCTGTCCGATACATCGGTAGTTACATGTTGCAGTGCAATTCATATTCATAACGAGGAGCTCGAATGAACCAGCAAGTCACCACCATCGGCCGCAGCCAGTCTGCGGCGATGTCGACCAACAAGGTCGTCAAGAACACCTACATGCTGCTGTCGATGACACTGGCCTTCTCGGCGTTGACCGCCGGCCTGTCGATGGCGATGAACCTGCCGCATCCCGGCCTGATCATCACCCTGGTCGGCTACTTCGGCCTCTTGTTCCTCACGACCAAGTTCCGCGACAGCGGCCTCGGCATCGCCTTCGTGTTCGCGCTGACCGGCTTCATGGGCTACACGCTCGGCCCGATCCTCAACGCCTACCTCGCGCTGCCCAACGGCAGCCAGGTGGTG
>JAJXTQ010000135.1 GCA_021783685.1 Pseudomonadota bacterium
GCCGACGGCGCCGGCGACGGCGATCGGAAAGCCGATCGCGGCGGAGGTGGCGATCGCCCGGTGCAGCGGCACGTTGTGCCACAGCATGAAGGGCACCGACAACGTGCCGCCGCCGATGCCGACCCAGCTCGACACCGCGCCGATCACGCCGCCGGCGGCCGTCGTCCCGGCGCGCCCCGGCAGCCCGCGATGCGGCGCCGGCCGGAATTCGAACCACATCTGCGCCGCGGCGTAGAACAGGAAGAGAATGAAGAACAGCTTCAGCACGAACGCCGACACCTGCGCCGCCAGCAGCGCGCCGGCCAGCGTGCCGAACAGGATGCCGGGGGCGATCACCCGCACCAGCGGCCACTCGACCGCGCCGTGGCGATGGTGGGCGCGCACGCTGGACAGCGAGGTGAACAGGATCGAGGCGAGCGAGGTGCCGAGCGCGAGCTGCGGCTCCATCCCCGCGGCCAGCCCCTGCGCGTGCAGCAGGAAGATCAGCACCGGGACGATGATGAGGCCGCCGCCGACGCCCAGCAGGCCGGCGACGAAGCCGACCACCAGGCCGAGGCCGACGTATGCCGCCAGCAATGCGGGCGCGAGTTCGGGCATCAGAGGTGCTTGACGATGAAGGCGTACTCGTCCGGATCGACCGGGGTGATCGACAGGCGGTTGCCCTTCTGCAGGATGCGCATGCTGGCGAGCTCGGGATAGCCGCGAATCTCGGACAGCGGCATCAGCCGCGTCTTCTTCACCAGCCTGACGTCGACGTTGAACCAGCGCGGCGTTTCCGGCGTCGCCTTGGGGTCGAAATACTTGTTCTTCGGATCGAACTGGGTGGCGTCGGGATAGGCGAGCGTACCCACCTCGGCGAGTCCGGCGATGCCCGGTTCGGCGCACGACGAATGGTAGAACAGCACCTTGTCGCCGGGCTTCATCTGGTCGCGCATGAAGTTGCGCGCCTGGTAGTTGCGCACGCCGTACCAGGCGACGCTCTGGTTCGGCATCGCGGCGAGGTCGTCGATGCTGACGTCGGACGGCTCGGATTTCATCAGCCAGTAGCGCATTGGTCTCCCCGCAAAAATCCGCAGTGTATTCCGAGATCGGAATCCGCGGTGGCCGCCGCGGTTCGGAAACGCCGCAGCGCCCCACTGCCGGCCCCTTGGGCGGACCTCGTCGCGCTTTCGGGCGCGATTGTTGCTTCATACTCCGGCTCGTCCCCACCACGACAACACGCTACTCATGCACCGCACGCCACCCGAGATCAAGCCGCTCTCCCCCTGGATCTACATCACCAGTCTCGGCCTGTGGCTCGGGCTCTGTCTCGGGGCGGCGGCCACGGTAGTCACGCTCGACATTCGGACGGTGGAAACCGGACTCTCGCAATACGGGGATGCCTTTTCGGATCACCTCGACCGGCAAATGGTCGCCAGCGAAACCGTCCTCAAGGGCTTCTCGGCGCTGTTCGGCGCGGTCGGCCGCACCGAACCGCACAAGGCCGCGACGTATGCCCGGCAGGTGGTGCAGAGCAACCCGCAAATCTTCGCCCTCGAAATCGTCGAGAGCGTCGCGCAGGACCAGCTTGCCGCGTTCGTCGCCGCCAAGCGGCGCGAAGGCATCCCCGGCTTCACGGTCAAGTCGTTCTCCTACGATACGGACAGGAAATGGCAGCCGCCGAAGGAGAAGCTCGCCTACTACCCCATCGTTTTCATGGAGCCGATGCCGCCAGGTTCCGAGGACGTCCTCGGGCTGGACGTGGAAAGCGTCCCGTTTCTCCGGCGCGCCATGGCCGAAGCGCTTCAGCGCAAGGCGCCGGTTGCCAGCCACCCTTTCAGGCTGGTGGAAGGCCATCTGGCCTACGTCGTCTTTTCCCCGATCCTCCAGGCCCGCTGGCAGGACGTCGCCGGCCCGGCGCCCGCAGCCCGGGATCGCCTGATGATGGTGGACATGGTCATCGACACCACCGCGCTGACCAAGCACGTCAAGCTGCCGGTCTTCGACGGCGGGACGGTGATCGTCCATCACACGGACTTCGGTCCCGACGATCCCAAGGGGCGGCTGCTGGCGGTCTCAGGAAAGTCGCGCAGCCTGATCGAAACCGCGCCGTTCCCCGCCTTCGTCTATGAGCGGCCGCTGGCGACGATGGGGGAGCCGTTTGCCCTGGTGGTGCGGCGGCAGGCCGGATGGTCCGACCTGAACCTGGGTCTGCTGGCGTGGATGGGCGGGTTGACGCTCGTCTCGTCGCTGATGCTGGTCGGCTATCTGCGGGCACACCAGCGCGGCCGGATGCTGCAGATCGAGAACCAGAAGCGGCTGTGGCAGCTCGCCAATCACGACGACCTGACCGGGCTCCCCAACCGCATGCTGCTGATGGACAGGATGGAGCAGTTGCTCGCCAGGACAAGGCGCCAGCGCGGGGGCCTGGCTGTCATGTTCCTGGATCTGGACGACTTCAAGCAGGTGAACGACACCCACGGCCACGAGGCAGGCGACCGGGTGCTCAAGGGGGTGGCGCAGCGGCTCCGTGCCGCGGTCCGCGCGGAAGACACGGTGGCGCGGATAAGCGGCGACGAATTCATTGTCCTGGTCGACGAGGTAAAAAGCCCGGACGCGCTGCAGGCCCTGAGCCAGAAGATCCGGCAGAAACTGTCCGATGGATTCCTGGTGGACGGGGCTCCGCCGATCCGCCTGCGCGCCAGCACCGGAATCGCGCTGTTCCCCGATGATGGAGACAGCCCGGAAGCCCTGATCAGGAAGGCCGACATGCGGATGTACGCGGACAAGCAGGCCCGCACGGCAAAGCCCCAGCCGGCCTGAGCGACGAACCGAACCGGCCTGCCTCGCGCGGGGCGGGGCGTTCAGCCGCTCAGCACGCGTCCGGCGTTTTACGGAAAGACAGCCAGGCGAACACGACGCCGACGACCACGCCGCCCACCGCATCGAGCACGACGTGCTGCCGGGTCGCGATCGTCGACCAGACGATCAGCGCGCAGTGCAGCGCGCTCAGCCACGGCAGGATTTTCGGCGCGCTCATCTCCGCGAACAGGCGATTGAGCCAGATGGCCGTGAAGACGGCGGACGCGACGTGCAGCGAAGGAAAGGCATTGCCCGGGGCATCCAGCCCCTTGATGATCGCAAACTCCGGATAGGCCGCCCAGTCGATGTCAAATGCCGGCGTGCTGGTCGGAAAAACCCAGAACACCGCCAGCGAGAACAGGCACATCCAGCCGATCCAGACGCCGAAACCGATCAGCGACCGCAGGTTGCCGATCAGCGCCGGCGCCAGCGAGACGTAGACCCACAATGAAACATAGATCGGCAGGGACAAAGGCGAGAACCCGATCCAGGCATCGACCCAGGTCGCCGGCATGACGAAGGGCGGGACGAGCGGGTTGTGGAGGACGGTGAAATAGGCCCAGAAGAACAGCACCATGAAGCCCATGGTGCCGAACGCCTTGAGCGGCCACATGAGAACCAGGCGCTCTGCGAGCTGGCGCTGCCAGGGAAGTGCGAGTGAAGACTCCATGCTTTTTGGTGTGAGCCCTGAACGATTTGGCCTTGGCGAGCGAAGTGAAGGAGCCTTGGGCCGAGAGGGGGCAATCGGCTAAAATCGGCCCGGTATGAACTCCATCGAACTGATACGCAACTTTCTCCATGCCCGGCTGGGCATCGAGGCGGAAAAAATTGTACCTGAATCCTTGTTGGCCAATCTCGGTGTCGATTCCCTGATGATGCTCGAACTGATCTTCGAATTCGAAGACGCGTTCGGCATCGCGCTTCCCGGGGACCTGAAGAGCCCGAAGACCGTCGGTGAAATGGTGGCACTGATGGACGGGCTGATCGCCAGCCGGAAAAGCTGAGCGATGAGCCAGCGGCGTGTGGCGATCACCGGCCTCGGTCTGGTCAGCCCCTATGGTGGCGACCTTGCCGACTTTTTCGCGCGCCTGACCGCCGGTGAATCGGCCATCCGCCATCTGTCGACCGACGACCAGCCGCGCCCGCTTTCCATGCCTTTCGTCAGCTGTCCCGGCTTCGACCCGGACGCCGCGCTCGGCAAGCCGCTCGCCTCGATGATGGACCGCTTCGCCCAGCTCGGCATGACCGCCGCCTTCGCCGCGTGGGACGATGCCGGGCTGGCGCGCGCCGCCGACGGCGAATCCCGCGACAACTGGGGCGTTTCCTGGGGAACCGCACTGGGCGGCACGGTGGCCTACGAAAAGGGCTACCGGGACCTGTGGCAGAAGGGCCGCGATCGCTTGTCGCCGCTCACCGTGCTGTTCGGCATGAACAACGCGGCCAACGCCCACATCTCGATCCAGCTTGGCCTGGGCGGCGTGAGCATGAGCCATACCGTCGCCTGCGCCTCGTCGTCGATTGCCATCGGCGAGGCCTTCCGCCGGGTGCGCAGCGGCGAGGCGCCGCTGATGGTCACCGGCGGTTCCGACGTGCCGCAGGCCTACGGCGTCGCCCGCGCCTGGGAAGCCCTGCGGGTGATGGCGCCCGGCGACGCCGCCACGTCGGCTTCCGCCTGCCGCCCCTTCGCCGCCGACCGGCGCGGACTGGTCCTCGGCGAAGGCGGGGCGGCGCTGGTGCTCGAGGACTGGGACCATGCCGTCGCCCGCGGCGCCCGCATCCACGGCGAAATCGTCGGCTACGGCACGAGCTGCGACCACAGCCACCTGGTGCGCCCGGAGGCCGAGGGCCAGATCCGCGCCCTGGGCGCGACGCTGGCCGATGCCGGCCTTGCCGCCGCCGACATCGATTACATCAACGCGCACGGCACGGCGACCCCCGAGGGCGACCCTGTCGAGATCGCGGCGCTCAAGCGCGTCTTCGGCGCGCGCGCCGAAAGCCTTGCGGTCAGCGCCACCAAATCCATGCACGGCCACCTCCTCGGCGGCGCCGGCGCCATCGAGGCGATCGCCACCGTGCTTGCCCTGCGCGAGCAGGCCATCCCGCCGACCGCCAACCTGAATCCGGGTACCCTCGACCCGATCTGCAGCGGCGTCGACCACGTCTTTGCCGGCCGCCACGACGCGCCCCTGCGCGCCGCGCTGTCCAACTCTTTCGCCTTCGGCGGCAGCAACGCGGTGCTCGCGTTCCGCGCCGTCTCCCAGTAACTCCACGGAGTCCTCCATGTCCGCAACCCTCACCCCCGAAACCGTCGACGCCCTGCTGCCGGAAGTCGCCGCCCTGATCATCGAAGCCCTGAACCTGGAAGCGGGCCCTGACGAAATCGGGCCCGACGCACCGCTGTTCGGCTCGGGCCTCGGGCTGGATTCGATCGACGTGCTGGAGATCGCGCTCGTCATTTCCAAGCGCTACGGCTTCCAGCTGCGGTCGGACGACGCCGACAACGCGCGGATCTTTTCCTCGCTGCGCGCCCTGACCACGCACATCGCCAGCCAGCGGACCAAATGACCCTGACGCCGACCCTGGTGCTGCGCAGCCTGGCCGTGGCCGCCCTGATGGTGGCCTGGGCCGTCGCCGCCCATTTCGGCAGTGCCGGGCACGGCAGCCCCGACTTCAACGCGGCGCTCGGCGTCGCCCCCATCGTCGCCGCCATCGCCATGCTGCTGTGGCGGGTGCGTCACCCGCTGTGGGTGGCCGGCAGCGGCGTGCTGCTGGCCGCTGCGCTGGCCTGGCTGTGGCCGTCGCTGCGCCAGAACGTCGCGCTGCTGTTCTTCATCCAGCACTTCGGCATCAATCTGGCGTTCGCCAGCCTGTTCGGCAAGACCCTGCTCGGCCCCGGCGACGCGCTGATCACCCGGCTCGCCCGGATCGTCCACAACGGCGTGCTGTCCGAGCGGAACCGCCGCTACACGCGGCAGGTCACGCTGGCGTGGGCCCTGTTCTTCCTAGCCAGCGCGACGCTGTCGGCGCTGCTCCATGCGCTGGCG
>JAJXTQ010000136.1 GCA_021783685.1 Pseudomonadota bacterium
CGCTTGGCTTCTTCGTCCGGGCCGAAGAGCAGCTCGAAGATGTCGGTGCGGGAGATCTTGCGGGCCGCCTTGATCTTGGGATGCAGCCGGCGATAGCGGCGGATGTAGCTGACCAGCTTGGCATCTTCCACCGTCTTGGACTGACCGGGCTTGAGCACCCGCTCCAGCAATCCCAGTTCCTCGAGGTGCGGCAGCACATCGTCGACGGCGTGATACATCGCGTCCAGCGTATCCACCAGCGTGGCATGCCAGTCGAACAGCATGATGCGGGGTTGTGCGAGGGGCGACTGCGAGATACCCATGCCGATGACGGACTTTGATGGCGGGATGGAAAGTGCATGATCGGGGGCCGGCGCGTCCTTGCGCAAGCCCTCCGCCTCGCGCTAGCCGGCGTCCGCGAGCGCGGGGTAGTCGGTATAGCCGTGGGCGTCCCCGCCGTAGAAGGTGGCGGGATCCGGGGGATTGAGCGGCGCATCCTGAGCCAGCCGCGCCACCAGATCGGGATTGGCGATGTAGGGCCGACCGAAGGCGATGAGGTCGGCGCGATCCTCGGCCCGTGCGTGCAGGGCGCGCGCGCGATCATAGCGGCCGTTGGCGATGTAGGGGCCGCCGAAACGCCGGCGCAGCGCCTGGAAATCGAAATCCGGCGGCACTTCTTCATTCGGCGCCCATTCCACCGCATGCAGATAGGCCAGTCCGTACCCGGACAGGCACTCGGCGACGGCATTGAACAGGACTTGCGGATCGCTGTCGCTCATGTCGTTGACCGTGCTGGCGGGCGAGATGCGCACGCCGACGCGAGATGCCGGAACGGCCTCGAGGACCGCCGCGACCACCTCGGTCAGAAAGCGCAGACGATGGGGGATGGACCCGCCGTAGGCGTCGGTGCGGCGATTGGTCCCGTCACGCAGGAACTGGTCGATCAGATAGCCGTTGGCGCCGTGGAGTTCCACCCCGTCGAACCCGGCCTGCAGCGCCCGCGCCGCCGCCTCCCGGTATTGCGCGACGATGAGCGGGATTTCCGCGAGGTCGAGCGCGCGCGGCGTGACGAAGGGCTTGGGACCGGTCCAGGTGAACGCATTGCCCTTGGGGCAGACGGCCGACGGCGCGACCGGCAGCGCTCCATCCGGCTGGTATTCCGGCAGCGAGATCCGGCCGACGTGCCAGATTTGGGCAAAGATGCGCCCACCGGCCTCGTGCACGGCCTGGGTGATGGCTTGCCAGGCGCGCACCTGCTCGTCGGTATAGAGCCCCGGCACGTTGGGGTAGCCCACTCCCTGCCGGCTGATGACCACGCCCTCGCTGACGATCAGGCCGGCGCTGGCGCGCTGCGCGTAATAGCGCGCCGCCAGATCCCCGGGCGTGTTGTCCGGCTGGGCGCGGCTGCGGGTCAGCGGCGCCATCACGATGCGGTTGGGAAGGGTCAGGTCCCCGAGGTGGACCGGGGCGAAAAGATCTTGGGCAGCCATGAAAGGGCTCCTTGGGTGGATGAGGACGGGGCGGCCTCGAGCGCGTCGGCATCGTTCTGCAGCACGATCTCGTGGACGAACTGCAGCTTGGCGCGCACGGCCGGGGTCAGGACGAAGGGATAGGCATCCTCCAGCCCCATGCTGCGATTGAGCGCATTGGACAGGACGCTGAGGCTGAGCCACCGGTCCATGAGCGCCGCGAAATCATCGCCGAGGGTGATGGTGAGCAGTTCGGGATCGGGGGATGCATCGCCCGGAATGCGCCGCAGGCGCACGCCGAAATCCGCTGCGGTGTCCATGGTGTCGACCATGTGCAGGTAGTGCGCCCAGGTTTCCGCCCAGTCCTCCCACGGATGCATGCTCGCGTAGGCGCTGACGAAACGCTCCGGCCAGTCGGCCGGCGGGCCCTGCTCGTAGTGGCGGTTCATGGCGTCGCCGTAGTCGGCCCGCTCGTCGCCGAAGGCGTCCCGGAACGCGGCCTCGTGGGCCGTCCCGGCGATGAGACGGTCCCAGTAGTAATGCCCCAGTTCGTGCCGGAAATGGCCGAGCACGGTGCGGTAGTCCTCGCCCAGATGGCGACGATGGCGCGTCCGCGCCACCGGATCGGCCTCGGCCAGGTTGAGGGTGATGAGGCCGTTGTCGTGTCCGGTCAGGACCGGCGCCTGCCCGGGCAGCGGCTCGGTGAACTCGCTCTCCGGGTCCTTGTCGGCCAGAAAATCGAAGGCGAGCCCACGTTCCGGATCCTCGATCCTGCTGCGCACCGGCAAGCCCAGCCGCATCAGGGAATAGAGCGCGTGGCGCTTGGCCTGTTCGAGTGCGCGCCAGTAGTCCAGATTCTGCGGCACCGACAGGTCGGGGATGGTCTGGGTCAACCGGCAGGCCACGCACAGTGCCCCGTCGTCCTCGGGCGGCAGGAACCAGTTGCACACCGCATGCTCCACCTGATTGGTGCAGGCGCGGTAGACGCGTGAGGGGTCATCCGGCGGATGAAAACCCGCTTCGACGGGTTCAAGCGCAGCCATCTGCAGCCGGTCGGGCAGGAAGCCCACCGTGCGTCCGCAGGCCGAACAGAGGGAATTCCGGAGAAACAGGGTATTTCCGCACGCGCAATGCCCGACCTTCATGGTGCATCCTCATCGAAGAAGTCGAGCAGCTTAGAACGGCTCGGCGCCGATTGGTGCCCTTGTCGATGCGCATCAGCCCCCGGGAGGGTTCCGATAGCGATCCTTGACACGCACGTAATGCGCCGCCGAATAGGCGAGAAAATCGCGTTCATCCGGGCGCAAGGGCCGCGCCGCCCGCGCCGGCGCCCCGACATAGAGCCAGCCGCCTTCCAGGTGCTTGCCCGGCGCCACCAGCGCGCCCGCCGCCAGCATGACCTCGGCATCGAGCGTCGCCCCGTCGAGCACCAGCGCGCCCATGCCGATCAGGCAGCGCGGTCCGATGGTGCAGGCGTGGAGCACCGCTCGGTGGCCCACCGTCACATCCTCGGCAATCACGAGACCCGCGCCGCCGGGCGTGTAGGGTCCGTCATGCGTGACGTGACACACCGCGCCGTCCTGCACGTTGCTGCGCGCCCCGATGCGGATGCGCTCGACATCGCCGCGCAGCACGGCGCCCGGCCAGACGGACACGTCCTCGGCCAGCGTCACCTGCCCGATCACGGTCGCGTCGGGGTCGATGTAAACGCGCTCACCGAGGGTGGGCTGGATGCCGAGATAAGGACGCACGGACATGGCGGAGTCTCTTCAGCGCAGGGTCACGACCTCTTCGGCCGTGGTGGGGTGGATGGCGATGGTGTGATCGAAATCGGCCTTGGTCGCGCCCATGCGGATGGCGACGGCAAAACCCTGCAACACCTCGTCGACGCCGGGGCCGAGCATGTGCAGCCCGACGACGCGCTCCTCGGCGCCCGTCGTGATCAGCTTGACCAGCGTGCGTGGCTTGTCCTCGGTCATGGCGTGGTAGAGCGGCACGAAGGCGCTCTCGTGGACGCGCACCGCGGCGCCGTGGCGCTCCCGCGCGCGGGCCTCGCTCAAGCCGACGCTGGCGACCGGCGGATGGGTGAACACCACGCTCGGCACCGTGTCGGGATCGATCGGAGGCGGGTCGCCGTGGCCGAACAGCCGCTCTGACAGACGGCGGCCGGCGGCGATCGCGACCGGCGTCAGGGCCGGCTCCCCGGTGACGTCGCCGATCGCATGAATGCCCGGCGCCGCCGTGCGCGAGTCCGCATCGACCCGCAGCACGCCCTGGTCGTCGGGCGCGAGCCCCACGCGGTCGAGCCCGATGTCGGCGAGATTGGGCACGCGCCCGGTGGCCCAGAACAGCGCGTCGAAGGATGCGCGCGCGCCATCCGCCCCGATGACCGCGACCCGGCCGTCGGCCTGCCGCTCCAGACGGGCCAGCGCGTGCCGGAACCGGATGCCGATGCCCTGCTGCTCGAAAGCTGCGGCCAGCGCTTCGCCCAGTCGGTCATCGAAGTTGCGCAGCAACCGGTCGCCGCGCACGAACAGCGTGACCGCGCTGCCCAGCGCCGCGAGCACGCTGGCCAGCTCCACCGCGATGTAGCCGGCCCCGACCACCGCGACGCGCGCCGGCAAGGCCGGCATCGCAAAGAAATCATCCGAGGTGAGCCCCAGCCCGGCGCCCGGCACCTCCGGGCGGTAGGGCGCTCCGCCCGTGGCGATCACGATGTGCGGCGCGTGCAGCCGATGTGCGCCGGCGCGAACGCGGCCGTTGCCTTCCAATTGGCCGGCGGCCGGGAGGTGCACGATGCCGCGCTGCGCCAGTTGGCCGGCGTAGACGCCGCGCAGCCGTTCGAGATAGGCCGCACGCTTGCGGGCCAGACCGGCCCAGTCGAAGGGCGCGGCCGCGGGCGCCGGCCAGCCGTAGTCGGCTGCATGGCCCAGATGCCGGGCCACCTCGGCGGCATTCCAGAGGATCTTCTTGGGCACGCAGCCGCGATGGACGCAGGTGCCGCCCAGCGCCGCCGGTTCGAGCAGGGCCACCCGGGCGCCGAGATCCGCCGCACGCTTGGCCATGGCCAGGCCGCCGCTGCCGCCGCCCAGCACCACACAATCGAACGCCTGCATTTGGCTCATGGCCGGCCTCTCGTCGGGATGGGCGGGGCTGTGCACCGATGCTAGAGTGGCGTGATCGGACCGTCACACCGTATCAGGAATCCGCCGCGCATGAATGACAATCCCCTGCTCGACTTCTCCGGACTGCCGCCGTTTTCCCGCATTCGCCCCGAGCACGCCGAACCGGCCGTGCGCCAGCTCATCGAGACCAATCGCAAGGCCCTGGAGGAACGGCTTGCGGCCGGCGCTCCCTACACCTGGGACAATCTGGTCGAGCCGATCGAGGCGCGGGAGGATGCGCTGGAGCGGGCGTTCGCCCCGGTGAGCCACTTGAGCGCCGTCTGCGACAGCCCCGCCTGGCGCGCGGCCTACAACGCCTGCCTGCCGCTGCTCAGCGAGTATGCCACCGAGGTGGGACAGAACGAAGCGCTCCATGCGGCCTACCAGTCGCTGGCCGATCAGGCCGCGGAGCTCGGTCTGGACGCGACGCAGCGGCGCGTGATCGACAACGCCCTGCGCGATTTCCGCCTCGCGGGTGTCGCGCTGCCACCGGCGCAGAAGACCCGTTTCAAGGAGATCATGCAGGCCCTGTCGCTGGCCTCCAACAAGTTCAGCGAGAACGTGCTCGACGCCACCCATGCCTGGACGCGGCATTTCGCGGATGCGGCCGGGCTGGCCGGCCTGCCGCAGAGCGCGCTGGAGCAGCTCGCCGAGCACGCGCGCCAGCAGGGGCTCGAAGGTCATCTGGTGACCCTGCAGGGACCGTCCTATCTGGCGGTGATGACCTACGCCGACGACCGCGCGCTGCGCCGCGAGGTCTACACCGCCTACGCCACCCGTGCCTCCGATCAGGGCCCGCAGGCGGGGCGCTGGGACAATGCGCCGGTCATGGCGCAGATTCTGGCCCTGCGCCATGAAGCCGCCCGGTTGATCGGTTTCGCCAACTACGCCGAGGAATCGCTGGCCACCAAGATGGCGCCGGACGTGGCCAGCGTCGAGCGCTTTCTGCTCGATCTCGCGCGGCGGGCGCGGCCGGTGGCGGTCGCCGAGCGCAGCGAACTCACGCAATTCGCGGCTGCACAGGGCGGCATCGACACCCTGGAGCCCTGGGACATCGCCTATTGGAGCGAAAAGCTGTTGCAGGCGCGGCACCGGATTTCACAGGAGGAGCTGCGGCCCTACTTCCCCGCACCACGGGTCATCGAGGGGCTGTTCGGCCTGATCAGCCGCCTCTTCGGCGTGCGCTTCGAGGCCGTCGACACCGAAGAACGCTGGCATCCCGAGGTCAGGCTGTTCGCGCTGCGCGATGCAGAGGACCATCTGCGCGGACA
>JAJXTQ010000137.1 GCA_021783685.1 Pseudomonadota bacterium
GCGAGCCGGTAGAGCGTCGCGCCGCCGAGATTGAGTTCCGGGCAGGCGTCCCAGGCAAAGCGCGCGTCCAGCGCGCCGAGCAGCAGTGCCCGCCCCGCAGCCGAGCGGGGCAGCGCATAGAGCCCCTGTGCCAGATCATCCACGCGATGCACGAACAGCAGCGGATGCACCCGGTCCGTTTCTGGCAAGGCCGACCAGGGCGGCACGCCCGCGCGCGGGACGAGCCGCTCCAGCAGCGCTTCGAGCACCGCGAGCGGCATCGTGCCCGCCGGATCATAGGCCTGCGCCGAGCGGCGCTCGCGGATCACCGCCATCGCCGGGCGGTCATCCCCGGCGGCCGGGCGCACGGCGGGCGCGTCGTGCACCGCGGGGGAAAGGATCGGCGTGGCGGGCTTGGCGGCGGCGCGGCTCACCGCGTCGAGCACCGGCCATTGGTAGAGCCGCCGGCGGTCGAGCACGTTCGGCCGGCCCCGCCATGGCGCCTCGCGCATCCAGGCCAGCCACGCATCGGGTTCGGCGGCATCGCCGGTCGGGCCGGTGTCCACCGCCAGCAACAGATCCGGATGCTCCGGTTCCGTTCCGTCCGCCGGTCGATCCACGCCCAGTAGCGCGGCCACCGCCGCATCCGGCCAGTGCGCAAGCGGCCGCAGCCGCCAACCCAGCAGCGCCGCCGCATAGGCCAGCGCGGCCAGCGCGTGGCCGACGTCGAGCTGGCAGTAGCGATAGGCGCGCTCGCCGTATTTCCACGCCTCGCGCCAGTGGATGGAGGTGAGCCCAAGCAGCGCGACCGGCCTGCCGTCTGGCGGTGCCGAGGCCACGGCCGCGCGTTGCTCCAGCAGGTGCGCATCGGGCCGGTAGTGATACACCCCGTCCGCGAGATCGGGCAGGCCGCGGCTGACGAGATAGCCCTCCGTCGGGTGCAGGTTGCCGCTGGAGGGGTTGCAGCGCAGCGCCCAGCGGTCCGGTCCGTATTGCTTCCATGCCGACAGGCCGAGCGACAGTTCCAGTAGCCGGCCCAACCAGGCAAGCTCCAGGGGCGCCGGGGCGATCGCACCCGGCCGGTGCAGATCCCCGAACGCCACGGCAGTCGACGTCGGCGTGAGCGGCAACGGGATTTCCGAGCAGCCGTCGTAGCGCCGGAAGGGATCGGGCTGGGCGTCCCAGTCCAGCGTCCCCGGCCCGGCGGCGTAGCGGTCCAGGTGATGGCGGGTACGCTGGTGGTACTCCCAGGGCGTGATGCCGCCTGCGGCCTCGCTCATGCGGCTTCGGGCGGCGCGCCGGCCAGATCGTCTGGCCAGCAGCCGAGCGGCGGACCGAGCACCCCGTCCGGATTCTCGAAGCGGACCAGATACAGCACCTGCGCCGGATCGTTCTCCAGGTGGCCGACATTCACGATCACGCCGCGCCCGCCCGCCGGCACCAGCAGCGCATCGTCTTCATGCTCCGGCAGGCTGCCGTCGTTGTGGATGGCCTGGGCGGCGAACACCATGTCGCCCATCTGTGCGTGGTTCAGTCCCATCGATCGTTCCTCGCGGTGTCATGTCTGTCGGTTTTGTCCGGCCTGCGACAGGGGCGGCACGCCGGCCCAGCGCCGCCACCGGATGAGCCAAGTCGTTGACTTTCCCGGTCGGCGCGCACCGAGTCGTCCGTGCCATCGTGGCCGTCGCCGGTTATCCATGCATATTCATGGCCATTTCGTGCGGCGTCGCTTGCTCCGCCGAGGCGTGCCAGTGCGCTGCGGGCGGAACTCCGCCGCCGGCGAAGTCTGTCCGGGCGGAAGCGCCCCGGTTGGCGGGATGATCGGGCGGGCGTTGATGCACGGTCCGCGGCGGGCCATGATGGCGTCATGGCCGCAGATGGAGAGGCAGGCATGACGCAGGACGCGGGACAGAATGGCGCGGTCGAGGCGGAAGCGACCGACTGGGCGGCGCTCGCCAAGGCGTTTCGCGCGCGCGAGGTGCAGGATCTCGGGCCTCTGGTGCGACGCGTCACCGCCCGCAACGCAGGCGTGATGACCGGGCCGGGCACCAACAGCTACCTCGTCGGCCGCCGCGAGGTCGCCGTGATCGACCCCGGTCCGGCCGATGCGGCGCATGTGCAGCGGATCGTGGACGCGGCCCCCGGCCCCATCCATCAGATCCTGCTCACCCATCGCCATCCCGACCATGCGCCCGGCGCAGCGATCCTCGCCGAGCGTACCGGCGCACCGATCCGCGTCTTTCCGAGCGGCCCACACGGGCTGCGTCATCCGGTCGGGATACCGCTCGCCGACGGCGAGGTGATCGCGACCGCGGAGTTTCGCCTGCGCGCCATCCACACGCCCGGCCACGCGGCCGACCATGTGTGCTTTCTGCTGGAAAACGAGGGCTTGCTGTTCGCCGGCGACCAGGTGATGGAAGGGGCCACCGTCGTCATCGCCCCGCCGGATGGGCACATGGGGCAATACCTGGCGGCGCTGGAGCGCCTGCAGGGGCTCGATCTCGCCGCCATCGCGCCGGCGCACGGCCGGGTGCTGTGCGAGCCCCGGCGGCTGTTGGCTGCGGTGGTCACCCATCGCCGTCAGCGCGAGGCCAAGGTCCTGGCGGCGCTGCATCGCGCGGGCCAAGGCACGCCGGAAACGCTGGTCGCCGAAGTCTACGCCGACACACCGGCCTTCCTGCATCTCGCCGCGCGGCTGTCGCTACAGGCCCATCTCATCCATCTGGTCGAAAGCGGACAGGCGAGGTTCGAGAGCGGGGCCTGGCACGCTCTCACCGCCCCATGACCAGCCATCGCGTCCCGTAGAGGCGTCAAGCTGGTGCCGCTGGCATTCCGTTCAGGCCATGTTTGTCTTTTCGGGGATCAGGGAGCGATTCACCCGCGGTTGGACAAAGGGAAGGAAATTTCCCTTATCTGTCGCGGGAATTCGGGTTTGAGTCAATCCAATTGCCAATGGCCATTGCGGAGGTAGTTTAGGATTGCTTAATCGTCTGCGCGCAGATCCGCCATCAGATCTTCGACGCTGGCGAATTTTTTGCCCTTGCCGGCTTCCAGTTCAAGCATGGCTTTGCGCGTCTTGGCATTCGGCACTTTCACATCGAAAGGCAGGCGATGTTCGTCGGCGATGCGCAGCATCAGCAGGCGAATGGCATCGGAAATCGACAAGCCCATGGCATCGAGCGCCTTTGCGGCGCGTTCCTTGGTTTTGGAATCGATACGGGCGCGGACGTAGGTATCGGTGGTGCTCATGAGATACCCCTCCTTAGGATCGTGGGCGAAATCATAGTGGATTGTAGTCCAAATGTGACTACAAAAAGCCATTCCTGGAGTCATTGATTCGACAAGATGCTTACCATGGCCAGCAAGCCTGAGACGGTACCGACGTTCCCCGCTTTCAGTAGCGGGGGCGTCGGTACCTGCGCGAAGCCATACCACGTGGTGCAGGGGCTGAGCAGGAACAATGCCCTTCGTCGGGGCAGCTCAACGACGTCCCGCTGATGGTTGTTGCGCTACCGGAACAGCTCGCTGTGCGAGCCTAGCCGAACAAGCTCGAGCACTCCCGATTCCAATTTGCGATAGATCAGCAGCAGGTCAGGCTTGAGGTGGCATTCGCGGTGCCCGTCCCAGTCACCGGACAGGTTATGATCGCGAAACCGGGGGTCCAACGGCTGATCCGTCGCCAGCACGGAAAAGACGTCTTGGAGAAGCTCGTCGAGGGCTTCCCGATGCTGACCCTTGCCCTCCCGCTTATAGTCTCGCTTGAACGCAGTTGAGCGATGGATATTCCGCATGGTCACCCACACTTCGAGTCGCCGCAGTTGAGGCAGGTCATGCAGCCGTCCAGGAGCACGGCGGCCTTGGTGTGGCACTTGGCGCAGAGCTGCGCGCCTTCGGGGAAGGCGCCCTTGCCGGTGCTCACCTGGCTGGTACGGGCTTCGTACTGGGCGCGTTTTTCCTCGATCAGCTTGAGCTGGCGCTCGTCGAGTTCGGCGTCGGGCAGCATGCCGATGAAGCGCAGATGGCGCTCGATGACATCTCCGATCTCGGCGACCAGGGACGGCATGTAGCGCCCGCCGGGCCGCCAGTAGCCGCCGCGCGGATCGAACACGGCTTTCAGTTCTTCGGCGAGGAAGGTGATGTCACCACCCTTGCGGAACACGGCCGAGATGATGCGCGTCAGCGCGACGATCCACTGGAAATGCTCCATGTTCTTCGAGTTGATGAAGATCTCGAAGGGGCGGCGGTGTTCGTGCTCGGTGCCTTCGTTGAGCACGATGTCGTTGATGGTGATGTACATCGCGTTGTCGGCGACCGGCGGCTTGATCTTGTAGGTGGCGCCGACCAGCAGATCGGGACGCTCCAGCCGCTCGTGCATCTGAATCACGTTGTCGCTGCGGGCCGGTGGCGCCTGGACGGCAATGGGCGCCGGCGCGGCGGATTTTTCGTCCTCGCGCACAACCTGATAGCCGGTGATGGGTTGGGTGATCTTGATGGCCATGTTCGGGTCTCCGGGCGCCATTCGCGGCGCGCTGGTCGGTTGCTACGATTCGTGACGCTCGCGCCCGGCTTCGCGGCCGGGCCGCTGCCGCTCAGAAGCGGCCGTAATAGCCTTCCTTCAGGGCGTCGAACAGGTTGGCAGCGGTGTGGGTCTCGCCGTCGTATTCCACTTCCTCGTTGCCGCGCGCTTCCACCACGGTGCCGTCGCCCAGGGTGAAGACATAGGTCGTGGCGGCCAGATCCTTTTCCTTCACCAGCACGCCCTGGAAGGCGGCGGGGTTGAAGCGGAAGGTGGTGCAGCCCTTCAGGCCCTTTTCGTGGGCGTAGAGGTAGATTTCCTTGAAGTCGGCGAACGGATAATCGGTGGGCACGTTCGCCGTCTTGGAGATCGAGGAATCCACCCAGCGCTGGGCGGCGGCCTGGATGTCGACGTGCTGGCGCGGCGAGATGTCGTCGGCGGTGATGAAATACTCCGGCAGGCGCGCCTCGGGGCCGGTCGCGCCCGGATCGGCCTCGGGGTTGACCAGGCTGCGGTAGGCCAGCAGTTCGTAGGAGAACACGTCGATCTTCTCCTTGGTCTTGCGTCCCTCGCGGATCACGTTGCGGAAATAGTGGTGCGCGAAGCTGGGCTCGATGCCGTTGCTGGCGTTGTTGGCGAGCGACAGCGAGATGGTGCCGGTGGGCGCGATGGAGCTGTGGTGGGTGAACCGCCCGCCATGCTCGGCCAGGGCGTCGACGAGCTCGGGGCGCGCCTCGGCGATGCGCTGCATGTAGCGGCTGTAGCGCGCCCACAGCACGCGGCCGGGCAGCCGGTCGCCGGCCTTGAGCCCGTCCTTGGTCATTTCCGGGCGCTTGCGCAGCATCTCGGCGGTGACCTCGAAGGCCTCGTCCATGATGGGCGCCGCGCCCTTTTCCTCGGCCAGCGCAAGGGCGACTTCCCAGCCCGCCAGCGCCATCTCGCGCGCGACCTGATCGGTGAAGGCGATCGATTCGGGCGCGCCGTAGCGCAGGCGCAGCAGCGTGAGGGTGGAGCCGAGGCCCAGAAAGCCCATGCCGTGGCGGCGCTTGCGACGGATTTCCTCCTGCTGCTGCGGCAGGGGCAGGCCGCTGATCTCGACCACGTTGTCCAGCATGCGGGTGAAGACGCGCACCACCTCGCGGTATTCGTCCCAGTCGAAGCGGGCCTGATCGGTGAAGCGATCGCGCACGAACTTGGTCAGGTTGACCGAGCCCAGCAGGCAGGCGCCATAGGGCGGCAAGGGTTGTTCGCCGCAGGGATTGGTGGCGCGGATGTGCTCGCAGAACCAGTTGTTGTTGTCCTCGTTGACCCGGTCGATGAGGATGAAGCCGGGCTCGGCGAAGTCGTAGGTGGAGCTCATGATGAGATCCCACAAC
>JAJXTQ010000138.1 GCA_021783685.1 Pseudomonadota bacterium
TCCGATCTGGACCAACGCCGCGCTGGAGCGCCCGCAACATGAAACTCGCGGTCGGGGTGACCCGGTAGAACCGCCCGGATTCCGTGTCGAACACAAACCGATCGCCGTAGAAGCGCAGCGCCGATGCCTTGTTGCTGCCTCCCGCGGCGTCGCCCAGGGCCCGCAACTTCGATCCATCGGTTCTGCCCACCGCGGTCTCTCCTTTCGGCCGAAATCATTTGCCACAAAACAGGCAAAGGATCATTGACCTATATCATCAACGCGCTGCGTGCGGATTTTCGATGCAGCGCGAGTGGTGAATCCAACGCAACAGGTTGGTCTAGTTTTCCTGTATTCCACAGGTCTTTCCACAGGCCTTCCGTGGTCTTTCCACAGGCCTTCCGTGCTCGCGGCGTCGGTCGTCGAACACGCGCCCGCGGGCCTGCTGCTCGTCGCTGCCCACTCGGTCCGGCCAGAGACCTGGCTTTCCGAACCGCCGGTCCGAGCGGCGCCGGGACGGGACCGGCAGGATCAACCGGCGCGCATCGTTCTCCCACGCAATCAGCAAGTTCCGGGCAACGGAATCTTGATATGGATCAATGTCCCGTACTCCCGCAGCGATTATCTGGAAACCAGGCTTGCTGATGCCTGTTCGCGGAAGGTGGCTGGGGCGTGATGCCATGGAGCGCAACACGTGAAACGGGGCCAACTCCGCCGCGCACGACCCCGGCGACCGGCGGATGATCAGACTCCTGAAGCGATTCTGGCCGACCCGCCCGGAACGCGACGCGCTCGGGCGCTTTTACCTGGCCTCAGGCCTCGCCGCGCTGTTCAATCTCAGCTGGCCGTTTCAGTTCGCCTACCTGTTCATGGTGATGGAGCGGCCGGAATGGGCCGTTTTCCCACTCCTGCTGCAATCCGGCACGTTGCTGGTGATGAACATCCCGACCGGCGCCTTTGCCGATCGATGGGGACGGAAGCTCTCGGTCATTCTGGGCATGCTGGTGAGTGCGGCCGCGCTCACCGGTGTTCCACTTGCCGTCTCCGAACCGGGCCGCATCCAGCTCGTCGCGGTGTCATCGTGCTTCGCCGTCTGGGGGCTTGGCCAGGCTTTCACATACGGAGCCCAGGACGCCTGGGTCGTCGACAACCTCCGTCACATCGGGCGGCGGGATATGGCGGACAACTATTTCGCGCGGATCAGTTCGTTCCAGTCCCTCGGTGCGGCGGGCGCGGGCTTGCTCGCCCTGCTGTTGCTTCTCACCGTGGAGGTCGACCGGGCGGTTCTCAACCTGCTCTGGATCATCACCGCCGTGGGCATCCTGCTGGGGGCAGCGATCGCCATCTCGATTCCGGAGCAACGGTCGGCGCCCAATCCGGATACGGACGGAACCGCGAGCGGCCTTTCCCTGCAGGACCTGCTTGCCGGCTTCAAGGTCATTCTGAGAAGCAAGCCCTTGCTGCTGCTGGCCATCGCGATGTTGATCGCCTCCTTCCCGGAAGCGGCGGCCGACGACGCGTTCGACATGTCGCTCATCACCAAGGGAATGAACGCCACTGCCTTCGCGCCGCTCGGCATCCTCAACAACCTGGTCGGCGTCACCGCGCCGCTGGCCGGCATGCTGCTCCTCCGGCGGATCGGTGCAACCTGGGTCCTGTCGGTCTTTCTGATCGTGCCAGCAGCGCTCGTCTCCATCCTGTTCTTTCTGCCAACCCTGCCGGTGGTGGTGGGCCTCTACGTTACGCTCGACTTTGCTGACCATGTTTGGGACCCCGTCGCAAACGCCCATCTCCAGGACCTTATCGAATCCGAGAAGCGCGCGACGGTCACATCGACAGTTCATCACCTCGGCGGAATCGTCGAGCTTCTCGGCATCGGCATGCTGACGGTTCTGCTCGGCGAGCACAGCAAGGCGTTGCACGAGGCGATCCCCGACATCGTCTCGGCCTTCTCCGGCGAAAAGGTCAACATTCCCGCCGCGCCGATGACGGCGCTCGGAGTGTCGGTTCCGGATCTCGCCATCGTGCTGTTTGCCTATTCGGGATTGGCGACACTGCCTTTCCTTCTCGCGAAGGCGCATCGCCAGACATCCCGTCCTCGCGACGCCGGGGCGGGGCGCAGCATGTACGGAGAGGCACCATGAGACCCGAGATCGCCACCCGCCTGCTTCACGAGCCCACGCTGCGGACACCCGCCTTCGTGATCGACACCGCCACGCTCCGGGCGGATGCGCTCACCGTGCAGCAGGCAGCCGAGACCGCCGGCGCGACGCCGCTCTTCGCCCTGAAGTCGTTCTCGATTCTCAACGGCCTGCGCATCATCGCCGAGGCTGTCGATGGGTTCGCCGCCAGTTCGCTGTTCGAGGCGCGTCTCGCCCGGCATGTGCTGGCGGCAACGCAAACCGTGCATGTCACGACGCCGGGACTCCTGCCTCGCGAGCTCGGTACGCTCTTCGACATCGCCGACTACATCAGCTTCAACTCGCTTTCGCAATGGCAACGCGGCGCCGGCCTCGCCGCCGCCAGGGCGAAGTGCGGCCTGAGGATCAATCCCGCCCTCTCCTTCGTCGCCGACCCTCGCTACGATCCCTGCCGGCGACATTCCAAGCTCGGCGTCCCGGTTCCGCAACTCGAGAGTCTGCTCGGAACCTCGGCCGATGCCCTCAACGGAATCACCGGCCTTCATTTCCACACCAACTGCGACAGCGAGGATCTCGCCCCGCTGCGAACCACCGTCGAGGCGCTGCTCGGAAGCTTCAGCGCGCTCTGGCCGCGGATCGAATGGGTCAATCTCGGCGGCGGCTACCTGTTTGCCGACCCCGCGCATCCGGAGGCGCTGGCCGAGGCCGTGGCGGCGATCCGGGCGCGCGGACCGCGCAAGGTGTTCATCGAACCCGGCGCCGGGATCGCACGGCGCGCCGGCAGCTTCGTCGCCTCTGTCCTCGACCTCTTCGACAGCGGAGGCAGGCAGATTGCGGTGCTGGATACGGGCATCACCCACATGCCGGAAGTCTTCGAATACCAGTTCGAGCCCTACGTCCTGGGCGACACGCAGGAAGGCGAATATGTCTACCTGCTCGCCGGACCTGCCTGCCTCGCGGGCGACATTCTCGGCGAGTACGCATTCGCCGAGCCGCTTCGCACGGGTGATCGCCTTATTTTTCCCGACATGGGCGCCTATTCGATGGTGAAGGCGAACATGTTCAACGGCATCAACCTCCCCGACATCTACGAAATCGACGGGACAGGCGAGATCCGCCTCGTAAAACGATTCACATACGGTGACTTTGCCGTGCTTTGTGGAGCAAGCGATGCTGAAAATCCGTGAGGAACAGCTCAATGTCCCGCTCGTTGCCAATCACGCGGGGCTCCTAGCCCATCTTCGCCAGGCGATCACGCGGCATGTGGGGAGCGAGTTGGTGCCGATACGGCTGGCGGTCACTCGCACGGCGGAATCCTATGAGTGCGAACTCGGCGTGGTTTCAGGCCTGTCCGAAGCCGCGCGTCTCAGGATGCCATCGATCTTCGCGTTCGAGCGGCGAACCTGCGAGAACACATCCTCGTTCAACACCGTCCTCCTGGTCCCCACGGGTATCGGCTGCACGATCGGCGGGCATGCGGGCGACGCGAGCCCGGTTGCCCGCCTGATGGCTTCCGCCTGCGATACGCTGATCACGCACCCGAACGTGGTCAACGGAGCGGACATCAATGACCTGCCCGAAAACGGACTTTACGTCGAGGGCAGTGTGATCAGCCGCCTGATGCTGGGCACGATCGCACTTCAGCCGGTGCGCTCGAACCGCGTCCTGACGATCATCGACGAGCACCCGCACGCAATGTTCAGCGACGCGGCGATCAACGCGGTGAGCGCGGCGCGAGCATCCTACGGGTTGAACTGCCCGGCCGTCATCCGGCTCAACCCGCCGGCCAGTCTGAAGAGCGAGTATGCGCCATCGGGACGCGCCGTGGGTCTTGTAGACCGTCTCGATGGTCTTGTTGATGTCCTGCAACGATATCAGGGCCAATACGACGCCGTTGCCCTATCGACCCAGGTCGATACCCCCGCCAGCTATCATGTCGACTACTACACGGCGCGCGGAGAAATGATCAATCCGTGGGGCGGCGTCGAGGCGATGCTGACCCATTTCCTCTCCTCGACCTATGGCATCCCCGCCGCGCACTCGCCCATGCCCCCTTCCGCGGAGATCGCCAACCTCGAGCTCGGCCAGGTGGACCCGAGGATGGCCGCGGAGGTCATATCCGCCACCTACTTCATGTGCGTGCTGAGAGGCTTGCAGCGCGCGCCGCGGGTGGTTGAGGGCGGCACTCCGCGCCCCGGGCTGCTTACCGCCTCCGACATCTCGTGCCTGGTGATTCCCGACGGCTGCGTCGGCCTGCCAACGCTGGCCGCGCTGGAACAGGGAATCCCGGTCATCGCGGTCCGCGAAAACAACAACATCATGCGCAACGACCTGGCGGCACTGCCCTGGCACCCCGGGCAGTTCCATGCGGTCGACAATTACTGGGAGGCGGTCGGCGTGCTTTCAGCGCTCAGGAGCGGGATCGATCCGGCCTCGGTGCGCCGTCCGCTCGCGAGCACCAGGGAGGTCCGGTACGGCACCGTATAACAACTCGCGCGACCGGCAGCCGCATCGCCATCGCCGCCCGACCTAGATTTCCCATAACCCATTGAAAAACCATGGCGTCCCGTAGGGGATTCGAACCCCTGTTACCGCCGTGAGAGGGCGGTGTCCTGGGCCTCTAGACGAACGGGACGAGGCATGTCGGAGAGGCGCTCCTACGGCAAGGCTCCCGAGGGATCAATCCCCCCTCCACGCAGACGCGCCATCGCGCCCGCGCCGGCGCCTTCCCAGGATGGGGCCGCGATTCGCCGCCGCCAACCGCCAAATTATGTTGATTCCCCGTATCCGTCACGTTATGTGAACGTTGTCCGGCTGGGGTGTCTCCGGGCAGAAAAACGACTCGCCGCGGCCGCTAGACTGGCCCGTCGGGTACCCGATCCAGGAAGGAGACCCCATGCAGCCCACAGTGTCGCCGCATCGCTCGAAACTGTCCCGCATCCTCGGCGAAACCGCGCCCGCGCGCGTCATCCGCCAAGTCGTCCGCTCACCCGAATACGGCGTCCTTTATTCCGGCATCGCCTTCTGGGTCATCGCCGGCACCGTCGGCATCGGCCGTCCGCTCTTCGCCATCCTCACCCACGGCTGAACCGCCAACGCCTGGTCAGCAGGGCGCCGCGTCGTCCGTCCGCCGGACGACGCGCCTCACCGCGCCAGCGCGATCCGCCCGACAACGCGCAACGCGCCGTCGAGCAGCACCACCCGGTCCGGCCCGCCGCCCACGAGCGTCACCGCGAGCCCCTTCCCATCGGCGGTCACGCCCACGATATGCGTCCCCGCCGGCTCGTCGAGCACCACGCTCGGCGGAACCCTTCCGGTGGGAACCGTCACCGCCGGCACCTGTGCCGCGGGCACCCCGCCGAGATGCGAATGCGTCACGCGCTGCACGATCGCCACCACCAGCGCGCCGGTGCCGACGACAATGACCACGCCCATCGCCACCACCGCCACCTTCAACGCCCGCAATGCCCCCGGACTCATGCTTGCCGCCCGCTCATGCTTGCCGCCCGCTCATGCTTGCCGCCCGCTCATCCTCGCCTCCCACGCCGTCTCGCCGTAATGAAGCGCGCATGTCGGGTAATTCGCCGCCCCGCGCAATCGGCCCCCTCGTCGCGACCGCGGAGGAGGCCGGCACGCGCGTCGACCGTTTCCTCGCGGAACACGCGGGCCTCACCCGCACCCGCGTCCAGGCCCTGATCGAATCCGGCCACGCGACGGAGGACGGCAAGCCCCTCCCCCCCCCCCCC
>JAJXTQ010000139.1 GCA_021783685.1 Pseudomonadota bacterium
CCCAGGTGGTGGTGCCGCTGGGCCGCGCGACCTGGAACGCCAGGGTCTGGCCGGCGCTGAAGTGGGTGGGTTGGGTGCTGAGCAGATGGGCGAGCTGCATGAAGATGCTGGCGCTGTCCTGCAGGCGAGCGGGTAGCGGCATCACGGTGCTGATGGCCGAGAAACTGAGCGTGCCTTGATCGCGGTTGAAGTCGACTTCCTTGCGACGGGTGAACACGCGCTCGACGTAGCGATCGGGCGCCAGCCAGTTGTGATCGATGCGGCCCGTGCTGGTGTAGGCGAAGCTCACCAGCGCGGCACCGGAGAGTTCGACGCGATAGCGATCGCCGTCGCGCACCCATTCCAAGGCGCCGTCGCCATGCAGGGGGCCGCGGTAATTTCCGGTCAGCACATAGCGCAGCTCCGTGGATGGTGGCCAGCCGTAGGCATCGGGCTGCTGCGCCGCGGTCGATGCCGCCGCAGCCCGTGCGCCCGGCGAGGATTCGGCCGTCAAGCCCGGCGGCATGTTCGATGCCGCACCCGACCCGGGCTGCGCGCCGGAGGCGGTCTGCGTCTTGGGGCGGCCGGGCACCATCGCTGGCGGCGTCCCCGTGTCAAGTCCTTCCGGCATGCGCGAGACGGCGACCTGGCCTGGCGTGTCATTCCCGCTGAGCGAGCGGGCTTGAGGTTTCGGCGCCGAGGCAGGCATGGCCGGGCTCGTGCCGGGCGTGGCCTGCGAGGAGGCGGATTCGGGCGGGGCGGATCCGGGTTCCGCGGCCCGCGGTCGTGTCGGGCTGGAGGCCTGGGTCGCCGGAGTGGACGCGGACCGGACTTGAGGGGCGCTGCTGACGTGAAGCGCGGGTCTGTCGGAGGCCGTTTTCCGCCCCGCCGTTTGCGGAGGTTGGGGGGTGGGCCGCGCGCCCGGCTCGGGATGGCCTGTCGTCGGCAGCAAGAGGCGGGCGTAAATCGGCCGGGGCAGGCGCCCCGGCTCGACGGGCGTGAAGGCCTGGCCCAGCGCGTGCAGGGCCAGGATATGCAGCAGGAGCGCCAAGGACGCCCAGAACAGGGCCTGTTGCCAACCCGGTCCGGTTGGCCGCAGAGGAGGCGTGGGGGTGGTTCGCTTCTTGCATTTTGGCATGCCGCATTGTGCCGTGCCACGATCACGGCGCCTGGTCTCGCGGGCTTTCCGGGCGCTCCGCCACGTTGCAACCGGCTGCGCACAAATGCGGGACCGGCCGCAGCAGGCCGGTTCGCCTTCCTACAATCGTTCGCGTTCTCCATGCTCGGGGCCAGCCCCTTCCCTTCGCCCATGAAACTCGCCAGTCTCAAGGATGGTTCCCGCGACGGCCAACTCGCCGTGGTGTCGCGCGATTTGAAACACGCCGTGTACGTGCAGGGATTCACGCGCTTGCAACAAGCGCTCGATGACTGGTCCTTCGCGTCCTCGGTGCTGCAGGATTTGTCCGACGCCCTCAACGCCGGGCGCGCGCAGCATGTCTTCGAGTTCGACCCGGGGCAGTGCATGGCGCCCTTGCCCCGTGCCTACCAATGGGCCGACGGCTCGGCCTATCTCAACCATGTCGAGCTGGTGCGCAAGGCGCGGGGCGCCGACATGCCCGCGAGTTTTTCCAGCGAGCCGCTGATGTACCAGGGCGCGAGCGACACCATGCTGGGGGCGCGAGATCCCATCCTGGCGATGAGCGAGGATTGGGGCATCGATTTCGAAGCCGAAGTCGCGGTCGTCACCGATGACGTGTCCATGGGGGTCGACGCCGAGGCGGCCTTGGAGCAGGTTCGCCTCGTCATGCTGGCCAACGACGTGAGCTTGCGCGACCTCATTCCCGCCGAACTGGCCAAGGGTTTCGGCTTCTTCCAGAGCAAGCCGGCCAGCAGCTTCAGCCCTGTTGCGGTCACGCCGGACGAGTTGGGCGGGGCCTGGCGCGCGGGCCGGTTGCACCTGGACATGCAGGTGCAGTGGAATCGCCGCGTCGTCGGCACGGCCAATGCCGGGCCCGAAATGCACTTTCATTTCGGCCAGCTCATCGCCCATGCCGCCAAGACGCGGCGGCTTGCCGCCGGCAGCATCGTCGGGTCCGGCACGGTGTCGAGCCGTGATCGAAACCGGGGCTATTCCTGCATTGCGGAGTTGCGCGCGCTGGAGATGATCGAGCACGGCGAGCCGCGCACGGCATTCATGCGCTTTGGCGACACCGTGCGCATCGAGATGCTGGATACGCAAGGCCGAAGCGTGTTCGGCGCCATCGAGCAGACGGTGGAGCGCGCGTCGTGAGGCGCCCGGCGTGGGTCCTGGCGTGAACCGGCGAATTGCCCCGATTGGGAGGGCTGCGGTTTTGGTGCTTTGCAGTGCAGGCCCCCGGCGCTATGCTGGCCCACATACGCGTGAGGTCAAGCCATGAACCCCTATGCACAAGGCCATGCCATTCCGGGCATGGAGTTTTTCCAGTCCATGCTCAAGGGCTCCGGTCTGCCTACGGGATTCGCCAGTTGGATGGCGCCGACCATGGATCCGCAGGAGCTGGAACAGAAGATCACCGACCTGAAGGCGGTCCTGCAATGGCTTGAGGCCAATGCACGCCTGACGCAGGCGACCATCCAGACGCTCGAGGTTCAGCGCATGACTTTGGCGGCGCTGAAAACCATGAATGTCGATCTGGGCGATCTGGCTGGACGTATGGCCGAGGCCATGCAGGCTGGCGCGCAGGACATGGGGGCTGCGGCGGCCGGCCAGTCCGCCTCGCCCGCTGCTGAGCGCGCGGCGTCGCCCGAAGCGGCTGGGGGAGATACCCAGTCGTCTGCGCCGGACGCGGATCCTGCCGCCCAGCCGGCATCGGGACCGGCATCCCCTCTGCCCGGCATGATGGATCCGATGCAGTGGTGGAATGCCGTGAGCCAGCAGTTCAGTCAGGTCGCGACCCAGGCCCTGCGCGAGAGCCCATGGCCCATGCCGGAGAGGGTCGATGCCGGGGGCGGAGCGGCAACGGAGCATGCGGAGAAGCCCGGACCCGCAAGGCCTGCCGGGCGCAAGACCGCCGCGAAACCACCCGTTGCGCCGGAGCCGGCCACCAAGGCGGCGAGGCGCAAAGCCGCGGGTTCGGCGACAGGCGCCAAAGCCGGCCGGCCGGCACGCGCCTAACGGGCTCTCGCGCTCGGGTTTGCGGTGCGTCGCGCCAAGCCCGACGGTTTCCAGGGGTCGTGGACGGGCGTTAGGATGGGCGCGTCCGATGCCTTCCCTGGAAGGCCTTTCTGATTTTTCGGTTTGCGGTTTTTGTCACGATGCGTTTCATCACGGCCCATTCGACCCATCCCAACTGGAGCACGGCGCTGGAACAGGCGCTTGCACAGCTCGGCGCGGCGCGCGCGCAGCCTGACACCATCGCGCGTCCAAACCTGGGCATCGTGTATTTCACGGATGCCTATGCGCAAGCCGCCGGCGATCTGTTCGCGGCGTTGCGCGAGCGTACCGGCATTGCGCATTGGGTCGGCGGTGTGGGCGTGGGCATTGCGGCCGGGGATCAGGAATATTTCGATCAGCCGGCGCTCGCGCTGATGCTGATGCAGATCCCGCTGCGCGATTTTCGTGTCTTCTCGGGACTCAAGCCGCTGCCGGCGGCGTCCACTGGCTGGCGCGGCGCGCATACGGCCCTGGTGCATGGCGATCCAGCCACGCCCGAGATGGACGAGCTGGTGCTCGACATGGCGGGGCGCACGGCGTCGCGGCATGTCTGGGGTGGTTTGGTGTCATCGCGGCGGGAGGCGGCGCAGATTGCCGACGGCGTTTTCCATGGCGGCTTGTCGGGGGTCGCGTTTTCCTCGCGCGTGGCGCTGGCCGGGGGCCTGACCCAGGGATGTGAACCGGTGGGCCCGCCGCGCGCGATCACGCGCTGTTCGCAAAACGTCATCTATGCCCTCGACGGCGAGCCGGCGCTGAGCGCCCTGCTCCAAGATCTCGGCGAGGCGGAGTTCGAGTTGCCGCGCCTGGCGGAGCGGTTGCGATCCACATTGGCCGGGCTGTCGCCGACGGAGCCGGCATCGCGACCCCAAACCCCGCATCTTGGTGCCGAAACCTCGGTGCGGCATTTGATCGGGGTGGATCCGGCCGGCCTGGGCGTGGCCATCGCTGGCGTTCCCGAAACGGGGATGCAGCTGCGCTTTTGCCGGCGCGATCTGCAGGCCGCGCGCCGCGACCTGATCCGCCTATGCGCCGAGGTGCGCGATGAACTCGAGCAGCGGCGCGAAGTGCGTATCGCGGCGACGCAGCCTGGCACCCCCCTCGCCTGTGCGGGGTCTGTGCCGGCGCGCGGCGCCGTGTATGTCTCGTGCACAGGGCGAGGCGGCCCCCATTTCGGCGGGCCCTCTGCCGAGCTCGCCTTGGTGCGGCAGCATCTGGGCGACATTCCGCTCGTTGGTTTCTTCGCCGCGGGCGAGATCGCGGGTGACCGTCTTTATGGCTATACGGGCGTCCTCACGGTTTTCGCCGAGGACCCCGTCCTGTAGGCGAGACCCGGCGCATCATGCCGAGCTGGAGGGCCAGGCCGCGGGCCGGGTGAACTGGAACAGGGGTTTTTGCTCGTCTTGGGCGTGCTCCGCGGTCCAGAGGACATAAGTGTCGCGGCCTTGCGATTTTGCGCGGTACATGGCGGTGTCGGCGCGCAGCATCAAGGTTTCGAGCGGGCATGGCGAGGCGGGGTCGTCGGTGGCGATGCCGATGCTGGCGCTCGTGTGCAGAGGCTGGCCATGCAGCCCCTGCAGGACATAAGGCGCACGCAAGCGTTCGAGCAAATGCGCGGCCAGATCCTCGGCCAGGCGCGGCGACGGGAGATTGGGCAACAGGACGGCGAATTCGTCGCCGCCGAGCCTGGCGCAGACCGCATCCTGCCCCGCGGCCGTCTGGATGCGCTGGGCGGCCGCCTGGATGAGCGCATCGCCGGCGGCGTGGCCGAACACATCGTTGATGCGCTTGAGGCCATCGAGATCCAGCCACAGCACGGCCAGCGCGGCGCCGCCGCGGTGGGTGCGCTCAAGCGCTTTCAAGCCAGCTTCGAATAATCCCGTTCGATTGTTGAGTCCGGTCAGAGGATCACGCATGGCCAGGGCTTGCAGTCGAAGTGTGCGCTCACGCATTTGCGCCACGCGGATCGACAAGCCGAAGCTCAGCAACAGGGCCAGCAGCACGGCGACCCACTCGAAAGCGTCCGTGGTCCAGACGTTCTCGGGAAACAGCCCGGCGCTGCGTCCCAGGGTGGCTAAGCCACTTGCAAGCATGAGCACGCTGCTCACCAGGAGAATCCCCGCTGGCACGAACTGGTGGCGCGTGCGCAGCGCTGCTGTCAGGGTGATGGCGGCGGCGCTGACGGCGATGAGCAAGAGTGAGGGAAGCAAGAGCCAGGTGGTGCCGGGAAGCAGCCGAACCAGAGCCAGCGCGACGCAGAACCATTGCAGCAGTGCGAGCGCAAGGTCGGCGTAGGCCAGGCGCTGCGCCAGCAGGAGGTAGATGCGGACGAAGAACAGGCCCCCAGCGCACATGAGCAGGGAGGCGGTCACGGGCAGCAAGGCCTGAATGGCGTATTGTCCCGGCCAGACGTAGAGTTGCCCGATGCCGGTGACTGCGGCGAGATACAGCATCGTCCCCGCCTGCCACAGCACGTAGGCGGCATAGGCCGGGTCGCGGGAACTGAGGAACAGCGCTCCGTTGTAGAGGAGCAGCGCGAGCAGCAAGCCGAAAAACAGGCCCTGGACGAGTGCGTCGTGATGCGTGCGCGCCTCGTAGGCCGTTGGCCGCCACAGGCGCACCACTGGCGCGATGGCCTCATGCTGTTCCAACTTCAGCATGAGTGTGGAGGGCTTGGTCAGGTGCGGCAGTT
>JAJXTQ010000140.1 GCA_021783685.1 Pseudomonadota bacterium
GCGGCGCGGAGTTCGATTTCGAACCGCTGCTGCCGGATGATGCGACCGCACTCGACGCGCGGGTGACGGCTCTTGCCGAGTGGACTCAGGGATTTCTGTTCGGCGTCGTCGAGGCGGGCGCCGTATGGTCGGTCGCCCCCGCGGCCGTGCGCGAGGTGATCGCCGATTTCGCCGAGATCGCGCGCCTGCGCGGCGGCGGTCTGGACGACGAGGACGATGAGGGGGCCTACGCCGAACTGGTCGAATACGTGCGCATGGGCACCCTGCTGGTCTACGGCGAGCAGGCCCCCGAGACCGATGCCGGAGGTCGGCAGGCATGACGAAGGAAACGATGCGGCGCCGGCGGCGCCTGATGCAGGTCATCGGCGAGCGCGGCATGGCCATCCTCCCGGCGGCGACGGAGCGGATCCGCAATCGCGATACGCATCATCCCTTCCGCCAGGACAGCGACTTTCTCTATCTGACGGCGTTTCCCGAACCGGATGCCGTGGCCGTGCTGATGCCGGGCCGGCCGCAGGGCGAATACCTGCTGTTCTGCCGTGAGCGCAACCCCGAGCGGGAGCAGTGGGATGGTCTGCGCGCCGGGCCGGAAGGTGCCGTCGAGCGCTACGGTGCCGACGATGCCTTTCCCATCGACGACATCGACGACATCCTGCCCGGGCTGATGGAGGGCCGCGCCCGCATCCACTACACGCTGGGCCGGGAGGCGGCGTTCGATCAGCGCGTCGTGGGCTGGGTGCGGCGCCTGCAGGAACAGTCCCGTGCTGGCGTGCAGGCGCCGTGGGAAATCCTGTCGCTGGAGCATCATCTGCACGAGATGCGACTGTTCAAGGGGCGCGGCGAACTCGGCGTCATGCGCCGGGCGGCGGCGATCACGGTGGACGGTCACCAGCGCGGCATGGCGCGCTGCCGGCCCGGTTGGCGCGAGTACGCGCTGGCCGCGGAATACAGTCACGAATTCATGCGCCACGGCGCCGTTCACGCCTATCCGCCCATCGTCGGGGGGGGGGCCAACGCCTGCATCCTCCACTATGTCGAAAACGCCGCGCCGCTGAAGAAGGGCGATCTGGTGCTGGTCGACGCCGGGGCGGAGTGCGAGGGCTACGCGGCCGATGTGACCCGGACCTTCCCGGTGAGTGGACGTTTCAGCGGTCCCCAGCGCGAGATCTACGACCTGGTGCTGGCCGCTCAGGCGGCGGCCATCGCCGCGGTGCGCCCCGGCGCCGACTGGAACGCTCCGCACGAGGCGGCGGTCCGGGTGCTCAGCCAAGGATTGGTCGACCTGGGGATCCTGCCGGGAACGCTCGACGATGTGCTGGCGGCACAGAGTTACCGCCGCTATTACATGCACCGCACCGGGCACTGGCTGGGGCTGGATGTGCATGACGTCGGTGACTACAAGGTCGACGGGCAGTGGCGCGTGCTCGAGCCGGGCATGGCGCTCACCGTCGAGCCCGGCCTTTACCTGCGCGCAGCCGAGGATCTCGACCCGCGCTTCTGGAACATCGGCGTGCGCATCGAGGACGACGTGGTCGTCACGCGCGCGGGCTGCGAGGTGCTCACCGCCGGCGCGGTCAAGGCGGTGGCCGATGTCGAGGCGGTGATGCGCTCATGAGCGTGCACGCGGTGCGCAGCAGCGGACCGGCGGACTGCGACGTGGTGCTGGTTGGCGCGGGGCTGGTCGGCGCGGCGCTGGCGCTCGCGCTCGCGCCCCAGGGGCTGCGCATCGCGCTGATCGAAGCCCAGCCGCTCGGCCGGATGGAACAGCCCGGCTACGACGAGCGCAGCACGGCGCTGTCCTTCGCCTCGGTGCAGATCCTGCGCTCCCTGGGGCTCTGGCCCGCCGTGGCCGCGCACGCCAGTCCGATTCGGCACATCCACGTCTCCCAGCAGGGCGGCTTCGGCGTCAGCCGTTTCGACGCGCAGCAGATGGGGGTCGATGCCTTGGGGCAGGTGTTGCCCAACCATGTCCTGATCTCTGCCTTTCTGGACCATCTGGGGCGCCAGGCGGACCTGGTCGTGCATGCGCCGGCGCGTGTGACCGCCGTGCATCAGGACGCCGCGCGCATGCGGGTGCGCGGGGAAGGTCCGAACGGAAGCTTCGAACTCCACAGCCGCTTGCTGGTTGCCGCCGACGGCGCCGAGTCGACCGTGCGGGGCCTGCTCGGGGTCGGCGTCACCCGGCGCGAGTATGGCCAGAGCGCGATCATTGCCAACGTGACGCCGAGCATCGCCCCGCAGGGGCGCGCGTTCGAGCGGTTCACCCCGGACGGACCGATCGCGCTGCTGCCGCTGAGCGATGCGCGCTGCGCCCTGGTGTGGACGCTTCCTTCCCTTGCCCAGCAATGGGCGCTGGAGATCTCCGACAAGACGTTTCTGGGCGAGCTGGAGTCCCGTTTCGGACGCCGACTGGGCCCTTTCCAGCGCGTCGGCCATCGCCAGGCCTATCCCCTGACGCTGGTGCGATCGCGGCGGATGGTGGAAGGCCGCGCGGTGTTTCTGGGCAACGCGGCGCATGCCATCCATCCCGTGGCCGGACTGGGCTTCAACCTGGCGCTGCGGGAGGCGGTCATTCTCGCGGAGATGCTCGCCGCGGCCCAGGATCCGGGAGATCGCGACGTGCTGGAAGCCTTCGAGCAGCGCATCGAGCGCTATCAGGATCAGATCGTCGGCCTTTCCGATGCCTTGCCGCGCCTGTTCGGGCGGCGCTTCCCCGGCCTGGGCCATGCCCGCAGCCTCGGTCTGCTCGGGCTGGACCTCGCGCCCGGCCTCAAGGCGGGTTTCGTCCTGCACGCCATGGGACTCGATCGCGACATGCCGGCGCTGGCGCGGGCGGGAAGCCTCGTCGGCGGAGGACGCCCATGAGTGCGGCGACCGAACGCTTCGATGTCGTCATCGTCGGTGGTGGACTGGTGGGAACGCCGCTCGCCTGCGCGCTCGGCGAACTGGGGCTCGCCGTGGCGCTCGTCGATGCCGCGCTGCCGCCGCCCTTGACCGCTGATGCGCCGATGGAAACCCGGGTCTCGGCCATTGCGCCGGCCAGCGAACACTGGCTGCGGACGCTCGGTATCTGGTCGCGCATGCCCGCCGGCCGCCTGTGCCCGTATCGACGCATGCGGGTCTGGGATCAGGGCGGAGAGATCGATTTCGACGCGGCGCTGGTGCCGACGACCCATCTCGGCACCATCGTCGAAAACCGGCTGATCCAGCAGGCGGCGCTGGCCGCGCTGGCTGACCATGCGGGTGTCCGCTTGCTGGCGCCGCAGCGCGCCCGGCGTCTCGCCTGGCAGCGCGACCGGGCGCTGGTGACGCTGGCGGACGGGTCGGTGCTGGAAACCGCGCTCGTCGTTGCCGCGGACGGCGCCGATTCGGAGATTCGCGCCATGGCCGGCATCCCGACCTTCGGCCACCGCTATGACCAGATCGCGATCATGGCGCTCATCGAGACCGAGCGGCCCCATCAGCACACCGCCTGGCAACGCTTTCTCGCGGATGGGCCGCTGGCCTTCCTGCCACTCGCCGACGGGCGTTGTGCGATCGTCTGGTCGTGCACCACGGCCGTCGCGCGCAGTTACCTCGAAGTGCCCGACGCCGTGTTCCTGCAGGCGCTCACCGACAGCAGCGAACGGCGGCTGGGCGCGGTGCTGGCCTGCGGTCCGCGGGTGAGCTTTCCGTTGCGCTGGATTCACGCCGCGCGTTATGCGGGGGAGCGTGTGGCGCTGGTCGGCGATGCGGCGCACCTGATCCATCCGCTGGCCGGTCAGGGCGTCAACCTCGGTTATCAGGACGCCATCGCGCTGGTCGAGGCGATTCGCCTGGGGCGCTCGCAGGGGCGCGACCCCGGGGAGGACTGGGTGCTGGGGCGTTACCAGCGGCTGCGTCGCGCCGACAATCTCCTTACCGCGGTGTCCATGGATGGCTTCAAATATCTGTTTGGAAATGTCAATCCGGTTCTCTCCGGACTGCGCAACGCGGGTCTGGGCGGCATGGACCGGCTGGGATGGGTCAAGCGCGCGATCGTGCGCCAGGCGATGGGCCTTGCAGTCGATCCGTCGCGGACCTAGAGGGTGCACCCGGAGCGACGCATTGAGTACCATGGAGGCCGTTTCCGAGCGGCCGGCTCGCCTGTTCCCCCGCCCTAAGGAGTCCCGCGTGAATCTGCGCACTGCGCTTCATGACTGCCACGTGGCTGCCGGCGGGCGCATGGTGCCCTTTGGTGGCTGGGACATGCCGCTGCACTACGGCTCGCAGCTGCAGGAACATCATCGGGTGCGCGCCGAGGCGGGCGTGTTCGATGTCTCCCACATGACCATCGTCGACCTCGAGGGCCCCGGCGCGCAGGCCTTCCTGCGCCATCTGCTCGCCAACGACGTGGCCCGGCTGACCGCGCCGGGCAGCGCGCTCTACAGCTGCATGCTGAACGAGGCGGGTGGGATCCTGGACGATCTGATCGTCTACTTCCGCGGTGAGGCGCGTTACCGGCTGGTGGTCAACGCCGCGACGCGCGCGCGCGATCTGGCCTGGATCGAGTCGCACCGGGCGGTGAGTGCCCCGGAGGTCACGCTGACGCATCGGGCGGATCTGGCGATGCTGGCGCTGCAGGGGCCCATGGCCGAGCGTGTGCTGGCGCAGGTATACCCGGCGGCAACGATGACGGCCGTACGCGCGCTGAAAGCGTTCCAATTCGTGGAACGGCCGGAGGGTTTCATCGCCCGTACCGGCTACACCGGCGAGGACGGCTTCGAGATCATGCTGCCGGCCGCATCGGCGCCGGCTTTCTGGCGTGCGCTCGTGGCGGCCGGCGCGGCGCCTTGCGGTCTGGGTGCGCGCGATACGCTGCGCCTCGAGGCCGGGCTGGCCCTTTACGGCACCGATCTGGATGACGCGCATACCCCTGCCGAATGCGGGCTCGCGTGGACGGTCGCGCTGACGCCGCCCGAGCGCGGGTTCATCGGCCGTGCGGCGCTGGCCGCGGGAACGCCCCGGTTCCGGCAGGTGGGTCTGGTGCTGGAGGAGCGCGGCGTGTTGCGCAACGGGCTTGCGGTGCACTTTGCCGATGGCGTCGAGGGCATGATCACCAGCGGCGGCTTTTCCCCGACACTGCAGCGGGCCATCGCGCTTGCACGCGTGCCGCCCGCCGCAGCCGGACAGCGCCAGTGCGAGGTCCTGCTGCGCGGTCAGCCGGTAAAGGCGGCCGTGGTCAAGCCGCCCTTCGTGCGCCACGGGCAGCCCTGCATTGCGCTCGCCAGTCGCTAAAATCCTTGGATGTTTGCCGTGGAGTTTCCTATGAGCCAGATTCCAGCCGATCTGAAATATGCCGCGACCCATGAATGGCTGCGCGCCGAACGGGACGGCTCCGGCACGATCGGGATCACCGACCATGCACAGGATGCATTGGGGGACCTCGTGTTCATCGAGCTGCCGGAGGTGGGACGGGAGGTGGCTGCCGGCGAGGCCTGCGCCGTCGTGGAATCGGTCAAGGCCGCCTCCGACATCTACGCGCCGATCGCGGGCCGGATCAGCGCCGTCAATACCACGCTCATCGACGCTCCCGAGCAGGTGAACACGGACTGCTACGGCGCGGGCTGGCTGTTCCGCCTCACCCCGGCGGGCGCCGTCGATGCGGGCGGTCTGCTCGATGCCGACGGGTATCGCGCCGCGCTCGATCAGGGCGCCTGAGCGACATGCCTTTCATCCCCCATACACCTGAGGATGTGCAGGCCATGCTCGCGACCATCGGTGTCGCCGATGTGGCCACGCTGTTCGACGAGATTCCGCCGGCCCTGCGCTGGAGCCGCGTGGCAGGGGTGCCGCCCGGCGCCTCTGAAATGGCCGTCAGCC
>JAJXTQ010000141.1 GCA_021783685.1 Pseudomonadota bacterium
GGTACGGCTCCAACGCCGTTAGGTTGCCGATCCAGGCTCCGCTGAAACCGAGTCCAACCAGAACCAGCGGCCCCAGGCAGCAGGTGGAAGCAAGGATGGCGGCCAGCCCGCCGGCGAAGAGGGCACTGTGCCCGTTTTGTGGTTCAGACATGTGTTTGTCCTATCGAAAATAGAAGGAATAGCGTAACCTTACTTCCGTAGTTATGTACGGAGTCAAGCGATATGCAAACTATTTTTGAGAATCTGACCATTGGCGCTTTTGCCAAGGCGGCCGGGGTCAATGTGGAGACCATCCGGTTCTATCAGCGCAAGGGCTTGTTGCCCGAGCCGGACAAGCCCTATGGCAGCATTCGCCGCTATGGCGCAGAGGATGTGAGGCGAGTGCGATTCGTGAAGTCGGCCCAGCGGCTGGGCTTCAGCCTCGACGAGATTGCCGAGCTGTTGCGGCTCGACGATGGCACCCACTGCGAAGAAGCCAGCAGTCTGGCCGAGCACAAGCTCAAGGACGTGCGCGAGAAGATGGCCGACCTGGCGCGTATGGAAACGGTGCTGTCTGAACTCGTGTGCGCCTGCCACTCGCGACAGGGGAATGTTTCCTGCCCGCTGATCGCGTCGCTACAGAGCGGAGCAAGCTTGGCGGGGTCGGAAATGCCTTAACGTGCTTTATTTTCCGTTTTCTGAGACGACCCCCTTTACGCCGCCCTACTTCCTGCCGCCCCAGCGCATCGACCAGGCCGAGATGGACGCACGCATGGATTCGGGCGCCGATACGTTTGCACTGGACATCCCGCCGGACTTCCAGCGCGACGTGCTGGCCGGCCGACAGCCGACGATCCAGCTCAACGTCGACGCCACCCGCATGTCGCAGGCGTTCATCGGCGCGGGCCACATCCAGGCGATCGTCCTGGGCGAGGTCGAGCGCTACGCCCGCCGCCACAAGATGCCGAGCGCACCGGCGCCGGTCACGCTCGCGCTGCGCATGCGCTTCAACCCGGAACTCAATCCGGTGTGGTTCGGCGCGGTGATGGAGCTGATCGGCCAGATCACGCTGATCTCGATCATTCTTTCCGGTGCCGCGCTGATCCGCGAACGCGAACACGGCACCGTCGAACACCTGCTGGTGATGCCGGTGACGCCGATCGAGATCATGGTGAGCAAGATGTGGTCGAGCGCGCTGGTCGTGCTGGCCGCCTCCGCGGTGTCGCTGACCGGCGTCGTCGAAGCGGTACTCCATGTTCCGATCCACGGCTCGGTGCCGCTTTTCCTCGCCGGCACCGCACTGCAGCTCTTCGCCACCACCGCCCTCGGCATCTACCTCGCCACCGTGGCGCGGTCGATGCCGCAGTTCAGCCTGCTGCTGATGCTCGTCCTGCTGCCGCTGATGGTCCTTTCGGGCGGCCTCACGCCCCGCGAGAGCATGCCCGCCGCCATCCGCTACCTCATGCTGGCAGCGCCCAACACCCACTTCGTCCTGCTTGCCCAGGCCATCCTCTACCGCGGCGCCGGCCTCGACGTCGTCTGGCCGCAGTTCCTTGCGCTCGCCCTGATCGGCATCGTGCTCTTCAGCCTGTCGCTCGCCCGGTTCCGCAAGACGCTCGCGGCGATGGCGTAGCGGCGGCACCGGTCAGGGCGGAGTCCGGTCATTTCCCGCCCGGCGTCCGGTCAAGTCGTCATGGCGCGACATGACCTCTCGGCGATGGAGAAATGCAAGCAAAAGTCATCCCGATTGGGTAGCATCGCGCCCGGCTCCGTGGATGGTGGAGCGTCGTCCCTGGCACCCGATTTCCCCCGGGTGCGGTTTTCTTTCGCAAAAAGCCCGCCGATTCATGCTGTCCGAGCACTCCCGCCCCCGCCGTTGCCGCCGGCGACCGTTCCCGCATGTCGCGGCGGGCGCATTGCTCTCGTTCGCGGCGCTCTCGCTCATCTTGGCAGGCTGCACGCTGGGCCCGGACTTCCATCGGCCTGCGGCGGTCGTCGGCGGCAACTACACCGATATGCCGCTGCCGGCGAAGATCGGCGCGACCGGCCCGGCCGCCGGGCGGCAACGCCTGCGACCCGGCAATGACCTCGTCGGCGACTGGTGGATCCTCTTCCGGTCCGACCCGCTCGACCGCCTGGTCGCGGAGGCGCTTCGCGACAGCCCGAGCATGGCCGCGGCATCGGCGGCGCTCCGCGAGGCGCAGAAGACCTACGCCGCCAATCGGGCAAGCCAGCTTCTGCCATCCGTGGGCAGCACGTTCAGCGGCCAACGCTCCCGGATTTCCGGTGCCGAGTTCGGACTTCCGTTCGGCGGCATCGATTACACCCTGTTCAATGCCCAGGTGAATGTGTCCTACAACTTCGACCTCTTTGGCGGCGTGCGCCGTCAGCTCGAAGCCCTGCAGGCGCAAGTCGACTTCGAGCAGGACCAACTGCGCGCCGCCCGCCTGACGCTGGCCGGCAACGTCGTGACCTCGGTGATCCGTGCCGTGCAGCTGCGCGACCAGATCGCCGCACAGCGGGCGGTGGCGGCCATGCAACAGGACGGTCTCGCGATCGTCGCGCGCCGATTCGACATCGGCGCGGTCTCGCAGGCCGACGTGCTGGCGCAGCAGACCGCTCTGGCGCAGACGCAGGCCGGGATTGCCGGCCTGGAAAAACAGCGGGCGCAAATGCTGCATCTGCTTGCCGTCTACCTGGGCAAGTCGCCGTCCGAGGCGGACCTGCGGGACCTCGATACGGTGCGGCTCACGCTGCCGCAAGACCTGCCGGTGAGCGTGGGCAGCGATCTCGTGCGCCAGCGTCCGGATATCCTCGCGTCCGAGGCGCTGCTGCACGCGGCGAGCGCGCAGGTCGGGGTTGCGACCGCGAACCTCTATCCGCAGCTGTCCCTGGGCGCGAATTTCGGCAGCGTCGCCACCACGGCCGGGTCGATGTTCACCGCCAACTCGGCGATCTGGGGGCTCAACGCCGGGCTGGCGCAGCCCCTGTTCCACGGCGGCGCCCTGGACGCGCGCGACGCCGCCATCGCGGCATTCGACCAGGCTGCCGCCGCCTACCGCCAGACGGTTCTTGCCGCCTTCGCCAATGTATCCGACGCCCTGCGCGCCCTGCAATTCGACGCCGAGGCGGCGCAGGCGCAATCGCGGGCGTATGAGCAGGCGCGCGCCTCGCAGGGACTGATCTCGGCGCAATACCGGGATGGCGGAGCGAGCTACCTCAACCTGCTGGCCGCCCAACAGCAGGTTCGGCAAACTTCCGTGGCCCTGGCGCAAGCCCAGGCGGACCGATTGGCCGATACCGCGGCGCTGTTCCAGGCGGTGGGGGGCGGCTGGTGGAATGCCGGCGGCCGGCATGCAGCGCCTTTGGCGACGCGTGGAGCGCCGTCGGTGGCGCGCGGTGCAGCAAATGGCGCCCATGCCCCGGCGCAAAAGGACCCGACTCGATGAGTGACCGAAACGACCCTCACCCCGTGACACCGGATTCCACGAATTCCGGCGCGCCGGCAACGCCGGCCCGCCGCCACCCCGGCCTTCTGCGGCGCACGCTATTCATGATGCTGGGCGCGCTGCTGCTGATCGGGGCCATCGTTCTCGTCAAGGTGATGCTCGTCCGCAAGATGATGGCCTCGTTCCATCCGCCGGCACCGCCCGTCGTCACCACGATGGCGGTGCATGCGGAGTCCTGGCGCGACCGCATCCATACCATCGGCAGCGTGCGCGCGTGGCGCGGCGCCGACCTCGGCCCGGAACTCGCCGGCGTGGTCCGGCATGTCCGCTTCCGCTCGGGGCAGGACGTCAAGGCCGGGGCGGTGCTGGTCGAACTGAACGTCGACGACGAGCGCGCGCAACTGCGCTCCCTCGAGGCGGCGGCGGCGCTGGCCCGGACCACCCTGCGGCGCGATCGCGCCCAATGGACCGCCCGTGCGGTTAGCCGGGCGGTGATCGATGCCGACGAGGCCGACCTCCGGAGCAAGACGGCGCTGGTCGATCAGCAGCGCGCGCTGATCGAGAAGAAGATCATCCGTGCGCCCTTCTCCGGTCGCCTCGGAATCACGACCGTCAACCCGGGGCAGTACCTCAACCCCGGCGACAAGGTGGTCAGTCTGGAGGCGATCGACCGGGTATTCGTCGATTTCACGGTCCCGCAGCGGGAGGTCGCGCAGGTCTCGAAGCGGGCCGAAGTGCAGATCTCGGTCGATGCCTGGCCGTCGCGGACGTTTCATGGCCGGATCACGGCCGTCGGCTCGACCCTGGATGCCGCCACGCGCAACCTGCAGGTCGAGGCCACCCTGCCCAACCGCGACCATGCGCTTGCGCCGGGCATGTTCGCCACGGTGCGGATGGGGGTCGGAGCACCATATCGCGTCATCGTCGCGCCGCAGACCGCCGTGTCGTTCAATCCCTACGGCGCGACGGTGTTCGTCGCCGAACCCGAGAAAAATGCCCATACGTTCACCGCGCGCCGGGTGTTCGTGACCACCGGTGCAACCCGCGGCGACCAGGTCGCGATCCTGCAAGGCTTGAAGGAAGGTGACGTGGTCGTCACGAGCGGCCAGATCAAGCTCAAGAACGGCGCGCCCATGCAGGTGGACAACAAGGTCCTGCCCTTGAACGACGCCAACCCGACGCCGCAAGAGTGATGAAGATCACCGATATTTTCATCCGCCGCCCGGTGCTGGCGGCCGTCGTCAGCCTGCTGATCCTCGTGCTGGGGCTGCGCGCCTTGGCCGGCCTGCCGGTTCGGCAATACCCGTATACCCAGAACGCCGTCGTCACGATCACCACCAACTACTACGGCGCGGACGCCGAGACCGTTGCCGGCTTCATCACGCAGCCGATGGAGGCGGCGATCGCCCAGGCGCAGGGCATCGACTACATGTCGTCCAACAGCATGACCGGACAGTCGGTGATCGTCGCGACCCTGCGCTTGAACTATGACGCGAACCGCGCCCTGACCGAGATCAACACCCAGATCGCCTCGGTGCGCAACCAGCTCCCGCCCGCCGCGCAGCAGCCCGTCCTCACGGTCGACGTCGGGCAGACCACCGACGCGATGTACATGGGCTTCTACAGCGACGTCCTGGCGCGCAACGCCGTCACCGACTATCTGCTGCGCGTGGTGCAGCCGAAGCTCGATGCTGTCCCCGGGGTGCAGACCGCAGAAATCCTCGGCGCCCGCCAGTTCGCCCTGCGGGCCTGGCTCGATGCCAACCGCCTTGCCGCCCACGGGTTGACCGCCTCGGACGTGGTCAATGCGCTGGCGGCGAACAACTATCTTGCGACCCTGGGGGCCAGCAAGGGGCAGATGGTCACGGTCGACCTGCGCGCCGGCACCGACCTGCACAGTCTCGCGGAGTTCCGCCGCATGGTGATCAAGCAGGCCAACGGCGCGCTGGTGCGCCTGGGCGACGTGGCGACCGTATCGCTGGGCGCCGAAGACTACAACAGCAACGTCGCGTTCAGCGGCCGCGATGCCGTGTTCATCGGCATCAAGGTTGCGCCCGAAGCCAACCTGCTCGACGTGGCGCGGGACGTGCGCAAGGCCTTCGGGCCCATTGTGGAGCAGTTCCCTACGGGACTCACCGGCAAGATCGTCTACGACACCACCGAGTTCGTGAACACCTCGATCCACGAGGTCGTCAAGACCCTGGTCGAGGCCCTGCTGATCGTCACCGCCGTCATCTTCGTGTTTCTCGCCAGCGTGCGCGCGGTGGTGATTCCGGTGGTGGCGATCCCCCTCTCGCTGATCGGCACGTTCTTCGCGATGCTGCTGTTCGGCTACACGGTGAATCTGCTCACCCTGCTCGCGCTGGTGCTGGCGATCGGCCTGGTGGTCGACGA
>JAJXTQ010000142.1 GCA_021783685.1 Pseudomonadota bacterium
GCGCTGGTGCGCGACCCGGCCAAGGCACGTCCCGCCGAGGCCGAGGGCGTCGCGATCACGACCGCGATCGACGACATCCTGAACGATGCGTCCATCCACATCGTGGCGGAGCTCATGGGCGGCTGCGAACCGGCCCGCGAGTGGGTCCTGCGCGCCATCGCCGGCGGCAAGCATGTCATCACCGCCAACAAGGCGCTGATCGCCCAGCACGGCAACGAGATCTTCGCCGCTGCCGAGAAACACGGCGTCATCGTCGCGTTCGAGGCGGCCGTCGGAGGCGGCATCCCCATCATCAAGACCATCCGCGAGGCGCTCGCCGGCAACGACATCCGCTCCGTCGCCGGCATCGTCAACGGCACCACCAACTACATCATGACCGAAATGCGCGACCGCGGCCTGGATTTCGGCGCCGCCCTGGCCGAGGCCCAGGCTCTGGGCTACGCCGAGGCCGATCCCAGCTTCGACGTCGGCGGCATTGATGCAGCCCACAAGCTGGCCATCCTCGCCGCCATCGCCTTCGGCACGCCGCTGAGCTTTCCCCATGTGGCGATCGAGGGCATCGACGCCATCGGCGCGCAGGACATCCACTACGCCGATACGCTCGGCTACAGCATCAAGCATCTGGCCATCGCCCGCCGGGATGCCGAGGCAGTCGAACTGCGCGTGCATCCCACCCTGATCCCGCAGCGCCATCTGCTGGCCCGCGTCGACGGCGTCATGAACGCCATCCTGGTGCAGGGCGACGCCGCCGGCGAGTCGCTGCTGTATGGTGCGGGCGCCGGCGCTCTGCCCACCGCGTCCTCGGTCGTCGCCGACCTGGTCGACGTGCTGCGCCTGCTGTCGGCCGAACCCGACCACCGCGTGCCCTATCTCGGCGTGCGGCCGGGCGCCGTGACCGATCTGCCGGTGCGCCCGCTGGCAGCGATCCACTCGGCCTATTACCTGCGCCTCGGCGTCGAGGATCATCCCGGCGTCGTGGCGGACATCACCCGCATCCTCGCCGATCACGCGATCAGCATCGAGGCCATGCTCCAGCGGCCGGATCCCGCGCGCCCGGACACCATGCCCATCATCCTGCTCACCCATCGGGTGTGGGAGCGCGCCATGGATCAGGCGCTCGACGCGATTGCGCAGCTCGCCAGCGTGCGCGGCCCCATCACGCGCATCCGGGTCCATACCGACGGCGCGTGCTAACCTCTCCTTTTTGAACACGAGATCATCATGGCCCCCGCTTCGCTCTACACCGGATTGATCGACAAGTACCGCGACCGGCTGCCCCTGCCCGCGGACGTGCCGGCGGTCAGCCTCTGTGAGGGGCAGACGCCCCTGATCCGTCTGGCCAACGTGGAACGCGACCTGGGCGGCGACCTGGCGATCTATGCCAAGTTCGAGGGACTCAATCCCACCGGCTCGTTCAAGGACCGCGGCATGACGGTGGCCGTGACCCAGGCCGTGGCCGAAGGCAGTCGCGCCATCATCTGCGCCTCCACCGGCAACACCTCGGCCTCGGCAGCTGCCTATGCCGCCCGCGCCGGCCTGACCGCCTTCGTGCTCATTCCCGAGGGCAAGATCGCACTGGGCAAACTGGCCCAGGCCATGGCCCACGGCGCGGTGGTGCTGCAGATCCAGGGCAATTTCGACGACGGCATGCGCCTGGTGCGGGAGGTCGCCGCCCAGGCACCCATCACCATCGTCAACTCCATCAATCCCTTCCGTCTGCAGGGCCAGAAGACCGCTGCCTTCGAAATCGTCGAGGCCCTCGGGCGCGCGCCCGACTACCACTGCCTGCCGGTCGGCAACGCCGGCAACATCACCGCCTACTGGATCGGCTACTCGGAGCTGGCCACCGCCAGCGGCGCGACGACCACCGTCGCCTGCAGCCATTGCGGCGGCGAGTGCCCCTATCCGCGTGCGCCCGTCATCACGGCACGTCCCCGCATGCTGGGCTATCAGGCGGCCGGCGCCGCGCCCTTCCTCCACGGCGGCCCGGTCGCGCATCCCGAAACCATCGCCACCGCGATCCGCATCGGCAACCCGCAGAGCTGGTCGGGCGCGCTGGCCGCGCAGCAGGAATCGGGCGGCTGGTTCGCGGCCTTCTCCGACGATGAGATCGTGGAGACGCAGAAATATCTGGCCCGACGCGAGGGCGTGTTCTGCGAACCGGCCTCGGCCGTGTCGCTGGCCGGCGCATTGACCGACATCCGGGCCGGCCGCATCCCCCGCGGCAGCACCATCGTCTGCACCCTCACCGGCCACGGCCTCAAGGATCCAGACCTCGCGATTGCGCGCATGCAGGGACCGGTGGTGCGGGTGGCGGCCGAGCGGCTGGCCGTGGAACAGGCGCTGATGCCGCACCTGGGCTGATCACGCATGGCGCGTCGCTCGGTCACCCTGCTGGTGCCGGGGCTGGCCGAGCCGCCCCGCGATGTCGGCGATTTCCCGCCGACGCCGACACTGGATCGCCTCGTCGCACGGGCCAGCGCCACTCCCGATCCGGAAACGGTTTTCGAACGGGCGCTCACGCGGGGATTCTGCGCGGCGGACCCGGCGCCCTGGGCGGCGCTTTCCTGCTGGGGCGATACCGGCGCGCCGCCCGCAGGCCCCGTGCTGGGTGCCGACCCCCTGCACCTGCAGGCCGGCACCCAGCATCATGTGCACTTCGATCAGGCGCGCCTGGATCTCGACGCCGAGGAAAGCGCCGGGCTCCTGAATAGCCTGAACGCTTTGCTGCAGAGCGACGGCATGGCGCTGGTGGCGCCCGCGCCGGGCCGCTGGTATCTCCATTTGCCCGCTGCGCCCGATATCACCACCCAGCCGCTGAGTCATGGTCTGGCGCCGGGCGCCTCGCTCTGGGCGCCTCACGGACCCGGCGCCGTGCGCTTCAAGGGGCTTATGACCGAGCTGCAGATGCTGCTGCACGACCATCCGGTCAACACCGCCCGCGAGCGCCTGGGTCAACTGCCGGTCAACAGCCTGTGGCTGTGGGGTGAGGGCTCGCTTCCCCTCGAGCGCCGCGCGCCGTTCGATCTGATCGTGGGCGGCGATGCGATGGCCCGCGGCCTGGCGCTGGCGAGCGGCGCGGCCTGGCGCGCCGACTGGTCCGCCCTCGGCGCATCCGCACCGATCCTGCCGCTGCGCATCCTCTGGGTGGTCGACGACCTGCTGCGCCCCGCCCTGTGGAGCGACCGCGAAGCCTGGCTGGACGGGCTGGTGCACCTGGAAAACGCGCTGGCAACCGCGCTGGAAACGCAACTGGCCCGCGCGCGCCTCGAGCTCCGCCCGCTCGCGGGCCATGCCTATCGATACCTGCCCGGCCACCGCTGGCGCCTCTGGCGCCGCGCCCGGCCCTTCGCCACCCGCCTGCGCGCCACATCCGGTTGACCTTTCCGGTCCCGATGCGCTTCGACCCGGCAGTGACGGCGCAAAAAAAGCCGCCGACCGGGCGGTCGGCGGCGCGTGTTCGGATGCCGCCTCAGGCGACGGCAGCGCGGGCTTGGGCTTGCGCCGCGGCCGCCATCAGCTCGGGGCGTCCGCTGCGCAGATTGGCCTCGTGCGCCAGCCGGCGTTCTTCCGGAGAGGCGTGGAGCCGATCCCATTCCAGCAGCGCCGGCGACCAGGTGCGATGCCAGAGCGCCGGGATGATGGCCAGACCGATGGCCTGGAAGTAGCCCATATTGTGCGGCAGACGCGGCGCATGCACGTCCTCGAGTCGCCAGAACTCCCGCTGGGGGTCCAGATGATGCTGGGAATGCCGGCCGATGTTGTCCACGAACCAGTTGGTCACGCGGTTGAACGAATCCCAGGAATGGTGCGCCTTGATCTCCGAGCCGGGCACCCGGACGATGCCGTAGTGCTGGCTGTAGGTGCCGAGCTTGTAGCCGAAGTGCGCGTTGAACACCGCCAGCAGAAACCAGAACAGCCCCATCAACCCACTCACGGCAAAGACGAACAGCACCAGTGCCGCTTCCGCGATCCAGCCCTGGATCAGCCGGTTGCGCCACGTCATCGTGGGCAGCCCCAACTTCTCCAGGCGATCCTTCTCGATGGCCCAGGCCGTCTGATAGTCCTGCGGCGCCGTGCGCAGGAAATAGCGGTAGACGCTCTCGCCGCGGAACGCCGTGCTGGAATCGGCGGGGGTGCCGACGGTGAAATGATGGCCGTAGGGATGCTCGATGGCGTAATAGGTGAACAAGCCGAACAGCGAGCAGGCGCGCGAACTGAAGACCGAATAGGGCTCCCAGGTGCGGTGCGACAGCTCATGGCCGATGGACACCGAGCCGATCGAGGCGATCTGGGAAAAGAGCAGCGCGCCGATCAGATAGCTGCCCCAGCCATCGCCCGCATGGGCGGCGATCATGTCGAAACCGCTCAGCGACTGCACCAGCGTGGCCAGACCCAACAGGTCGCCGCCGTCGTGTCCATGCGCCAGCATCCAGATGAAGGCCCAGAACGCGGCAAGACTGACGGGAAAGTAGGTCCAGAGCATCCACACGAAAATGCGCGGATGGCCGTAGGTGCGGGACTGCTCGTCGTCCCCGGACAGCCGCTCGGCCAGCGACAGGCCCAGCAGAACGGCGAGCACGCCGACCAGCACATTCGCCGGCCCGACGATGAGCGCGTAGATCACGCCCAAAGACAGGGCGATGGGAACGAAAAACCGCAGATAAGCCCAGCCCGAACGGGCGGGCGCCATGATGACGTCCATGTGTCCTCCTCCTCGACCCGTCTTGGGCGACGAATCCGCTTTTTTATTGAACCAAAACCAGCTTGCACCCCGATGCGGAGCGCGGTCAAGTGCCGCCATCCCGCATGCCGACCGGCCTCGATGCATCCGGTGTGATGCGCGCCGCCCCTCCCCTCATCCCTGGCGGTCGCAGGCTGCCGTCTCTTCAAATGCCGACGCCGACATCATACGATGACGTTTTTGTTTCTTCCCTCACCCCTCTCAGGAAACGTTGCTATGGATCAGCACGACCTCGTCGGCCCGATGGACATCGTCAAGGGCATTCCCAGAGTCATCGAACGCGTACCGGCCATCGTCCGGGCCGTACGCGCCACGCGGGCCGAGTCGGAAAATGACTCCATGCCGCTCTTTTTCGAGCGCACCGTCGCGCGCCATGCGGACAACGTCGCGATCTACTACGAGGATCGCGTGATCACCTATGACCAGTTCAATCGCCAGGCGAACAGGATCGCGCACTACCTGCAAAGCCAGGGCATCGGCAAAGGCGACACCGTCGGCCTCTACATGCACAACCGCCCGGAATTCCTCATCTGCCTGGTGGGAATCGCCAAGAGCGGCGCCTGCACGGCCCTGATCAACACCGCCCAGATCGGGCCGGTGCTGGTGCACAGCCTCAATCTGGTCAACGCGACGATGTGCATCGTGGGCGAGGAACTGACCGAGCCCTTCCTGGCGGTGCAGGACCAACTGACCATGGCCAAGGATCGCGCCTATTGCGTCGCCGACCGCGACGTCCTGGCCGATGTCGGCAGTGTTCCCGCCGGTTTCATCAACCTGTTCGCGGTGGCCAAGGACATGCCGGACACCAATCTGGCCGTCACGCGGACCCTCACCCGCAGCGATCATTTCGTCTACATCTACACCTCGGGCACGACCGGGCTGCCGAAAGCGGCCATCACCGATCACAACCGGTTCACCAAGGCGTTCAACATCATCAACGTCGTCAAGAACCTGAGCAGCAAGGACATCTATTACCTGCCGCTGCCGCTGTTCCACGCCACCGGCCTGCTCCCGTGCTGGGGTTCGGTCGCCGGTTCCGGCGCCGCAGTGGTGATCCGCCGCAAGTTCAGCGC
>JAJXTQ010000143.1 GCA_021783685.1 Pseudomonadota bacterium
CCTCGCCTCGACCACGGCGGAGTGGCTGCAGGCGCTGGACCGACTGCAGACCGATCGCGCGCTGGGCAGAGGTCTGGGTGCGGCGGGTCGCGCCCAGGTCGTCGAGCGGTACTGCCTTCAGGTGACCGCGCCGCGACTGGCCGCACTCCTGCGCCGCGCGGCCGGTCTGTGACGCCCGCCATCGATCGGCCGGGTTTCTCTACAATGAACAATACCGTCGCGTGGCGCGCATCCCGGGATGCCGGCATGCACCAGTCATCGGCGCGGTAGCAGGCCGCAAGCGGAGGGGCAGAACGGTGTTCAAGCGCTGGGGCATACGCGATCGCATGCTGCTGATGGCGCTGGTGCCGCCGACGCTCATCGCGCTCATCCTGGGCTACTACGTCATCAACCTGCGGATCCAGGAACTTGCCCAGATCCATCAGGACAAGGGCGAGGCGTTGACGCGCCAGATGATCCCGGTCGCCCGCGACGCATTGGCGAGCGGAAATCGGTCGCTGCTGGCCGATCAGGTCGCCGTGATGCTGGGCACCCCGAGCGTGGTGGACGTCGTGATCACCGACCGGCGCGGAGAAATCGTGCTGCGGCGCAGCCGACCGCCGCAAGAGGATCTGGCCGACACCTCCCGCTTCAGCCGCTGGCTGCGCGGACGGGAACGCGACGAGACCCTCTTCACGCGTGCCATCCCGGCCGCGACCAACGAGGACGATGTCCTCGGCGAGGTCACCCTCCGCCTGTCACGCTCGCTGACGCGCATGCGCCAGATGGAGGTCCTGTTCAACGGCACCCTGATCATCGGGGTGGGGCTGCTGATCAGTTACTTCCTCGCCCTCAGCACCAGTCGCGACATCGTGGTCCCCATCCTGCGACTGACCCGCGCGGTCCGCAGCTTCCGGCGCGGACAGCTCACCCGGCGCGTCCCCGAAGTCTCCGGCGGCGAACTGGGCACGCTGGAACGCGGCATCAACGCCATGGCCGACGCCCTGTTGGCCATCCGGCAGGAATTGCAGGGCCAGATCTATCAATCGAATGCCGAGCTGCGCACCACGCTGGAAGAACTGGAAGTCAAGAACGTGGAGCTGGATCTCGCGCGCCAGCGCGCCGAGGAAGCCAGCCGGGTCAAATCCCGATTTCTGGCCAACATGAGCCATGAAATCCGCACGCCCATCAACGGCATCCTGGGCTTCGCCCGGCTCCTCGCGGCCAAGCCCTTGCCGCCGGATGCGCGCGAATATGCCGACATCATCCATCAATCCGCAGAGAATCTGCTCGGAATCATCGAGGACATTCTCGACTTCTCGCGTATCGAGGCCGGCAAACTGAGTCTGCAACCGACCGATTTCAACCTTCACCGACTGGTGGAGGAAGTGACCGGACTGCTGGCGCCCATGGCCTTCGACAAGCGCCTGGAACTGGTGCCGCTGATCTATCGCGATGTGCCCGAGTGGGTGCATGGCGACGCACACCGCGTCCGCCAGGTGCTGACCAACCTCATCGGCAATGCGGTCAAGTTCACGCTGCATGGCCAAATCACGGTGCGCGCCGTGCTGGAGGATGAAACCGATACGGGGCTCGTCGTCCGCCTGACCGTGACCGATACCGGCATCGGGATCGATCCGCGGCAGCAGCAGCAGATCTTTCAGCCCTTCACGCAAGTCGATGCGCGGGCCACCCGCCAGTTCGGGGGTACCGGCCTCGGCCTGTTCATTTCGGAGCGACTGGTCCGTGCGATGGGCGGCCAGATCGGACTCGACAGCACACCGGGCCGGGGATCGGCTTTCTGGTTCACCGTTCCGCTGCGAAGCCGCGCCCCCCGGCCGGACAGCGCGCCGACGCCCACGGCTTTGCAAGGCCGCCGGGTGTTGGTCTGGGACGGCTTCGCGCTGGGTCGGCTGGCCCTGCGCCATCGACTGGAGAGCTGGGGGCTGGCCGTGGAAGAGGCGGAAACGCCTCAGCAGCTGCAGCAACGCGCACGCGAGCGCCCGGCGCCGGTCGTCATCGGACTCGCTGCGCAGGGCCTGTCGTTGCCGGAAGTCAAAGCACAGTTCCAGATCCTGCGTGCCGCAGGCTGCGATATCGTGGCGTTGATTAATTCGCTCGACGACACGCTGCACGAACAGATCCGATCGGCCGGCGCCTTGGTCTGTCTGCCCAAACTGCTGAGCGGCCGGGAACTGAACGCGCGCCTGCGCCAGACCTTGATCCCGACCGACACGGCCATTCTGCCGGCCGGCAACGGCGATCCCGCGCCCGCCCCGCTCGACGGCTATCGCCTGCTCGTTGCCGACGACAACCGCATCAATCTGCGGCTGCTGGCGACGCTGCTGCGGAGCCGGGGGGCGGAAGTGGACGAGGCGAGCGACGGTCAGGGGGCGGTCGAAGCCTTCGCACAGCGCGCCTATGGCGCCGTCTTGCTGGACGTGCACATGCCCGTGATGAGCGGGCTGGACGCGGTGCGCGCCATGCGTCGGCTGGAGGTGCCGGGACAGCGCACGCCCATCCTCGCCGTCACGGCCAACGCGGTTCCCGAGGACTGGGCCAACTTTCGCGCGGCGGGAATGGACGATTGTCTGGTCAAGCCCGTCGATGAAAACCAGTTGCTGGATCTCTTGGCGCACTATGGCATTGGCAGGCTCACAGCGCTCGATCAAGCACCGGACAATGCCGCACCGCTGCAAGATCCCGGCTTGCGGGCCATGCTGCGAGCCGATCTGGCCGATCAGCAGCGCGAACTCGTTGCCTTCGCCGAACGGGGCGATACACCGTCTTTGCAAGCGCTGGTGCACAAGATCCATGGCTCGGCGGCCTTTTGCCGTCTGCCGGCTCTCAAGGCCGCCGCGGCAGCACTCGAAAATCATCTGCGCGAGAGCGGAAGCGATGAGCGCACATACACGCTGATCCAAAAGTTGTCGGAAGCGATCACCAGCGTCCTGGACACGCTGAAAGCGCCTCAGGCGGCGGCGCACTCCAGCAGCGCGTAGGCCACCGCGTAGTCGCGCTCGTCACTGATGCTGAGCCACAGGCGCGCCGGGCCGCGGGCCGCGACGCGATCTGCGGCCGCCCCATGCAAATGCACGCCCGGCGCCCCCTGCGCGTCGTGCACCACCTCGATCTGGGACGGTCCCACCCCGGCGCGGAACCCTGTCCCCAGCGCCTTGGCCACGGCCTCCTTGGCGGCGAAGCGGCGCGCCAGCAGCCGTGCCGGGTCGGCGGCGTCGCGGTAGCCGGGCCATTCGCCGGCATGCAGGATGCGCCGGGCAAAACGGTCGCCACGTCGCTCACACACGGCGCGGATCCGGCTGACGGCGACGATGTCGGTGCCGATTCCCAGGATCACCCCCGGCGCGCCCCGACCATCAGGCGTTTCATTTCGCGCACTGCCTCGGGAATGCCGGTCAGCACCGCCCGCGCCACGATAGCGTGACCGATGTTGAGCTCGACGATGGGCATCAGCGCCGCCACGGGCCCGACGTTGCGATAGTTCAGACCGTGCCCGGCATGCACCGTGAGCCCCTCGCGCGCGGCCAGATCCGCAGCCGCCGCGAGTCGCGCCAGTTCAGCGGCACGCTCGGCAGGGCTGCTGGCGTCCGCATAGCCGCCGGTGTGCAGCTCCACGGCCGTGGCGCCGGTGCGCAGGCTGGCGGCGATCTGTTCCGGATCCGGATCGATGAACAAGGCCACCGCGATGCCGGCTGCGGCCAGACGGCAGCAGGCCTCGGCGATCGCCGCCTCGCGGCTCCGGACGTCCAGCCCGCCCTCGGTGGTGAGTTCCTCGCGCCGCTCGGGCACCAGACAACAGGCGTGCGGAGCCAGCGCGACGGCAAGGGCCACCATCTCGTCCGTGACCGCCATTTCGAGATTCAGCCGGGTCTGCACCAGCTCCCGCAGCAGGCGGACGTCGCGGTCCTGGATGTGGCGCCGGTCCTCGCGCAGGTGGACGGTGATGCTGTCGGCGCCGGCCTGCTCGGCCATGAGCGCCGCCTGCACCGGATCGGGATAGGCGGTGCGCCGCGCCTGGCGCAGCGTCGCCACGTGATCGATGTTCACCCCCAGGGCGGGGAGGAAAGTCGGTGCGTGCATGACGAATGTCAACCCTCTGGTTGCGGCAATGGCTGAGCAGGTGCGCGGTGCATGGCCTGCCACAGCGCACGGGTGCGGAGCGGCGCGCCGCCCAGCTGTTCGGCGATCAGCGCGCGAAACAGGCCATTGACCGCTGCCCGGCTGTCGGGCGGGATCACCAGCGGCTCGACCGCAAACGCCAGCAGGGCCACGCCCTTCACCTCCCAGGGGCTACGGCCGGGGCCCAGGATCGGCCGGGGCAGCGCCTGAGGCGCGCAACGATACCATCGATCGGCACGAATCGCCTCGCCGTCGCCATCGTGGGTCCATGAAGGCGCCACGCCCAGACTGCCGAGCAGGGCCTTGTCGAAGCTGCGGAGGGTACTGCTCAGGCAGCGGTCGGTCACGAGGTCGTGCAGCGCCTGCCCGTAGGCGGCGAACAGCGCCGGGTCGGCGTCGTGGCGACGACACAGCCGCATCAGCAATTCGCTGAGGTAGAAGCCGCCCAGCAACGCCTCGCCGCGCAGGGCGAACGGCGGTCGAGTCGCCTCCCATTCGGTGAGCACCGGCAGTTCGCCGCGCCCGCTCCAGGACACCAGCATGGGCTGAAACGGTTGCAGGGTCACATGGCGGCGCCGTCCGCGCACGCCCTTGGCAAGCACGCCGAGCCGTCCGGCGGCAGCCGTGAACAGCTCCACGAGCTGGCTGGTTTCGCCATAGGCTCGGGCGTGCAGGACATAGGCCGGCACCTGCGCGGCACGCGGCGTCATCAGTCGTAGCCGAAACGCGTCAGCGCAGCCGGCTCATCGGCCCAGTTTTCGCGCACCTTCACCCAGAGACTCAGAAACACGGGCTCCTGCCATTGCCGGCCGATTTCCAGACGTGCCGCCCGGCCGATGCGCTTGAGCTGCTCGCCCTGCTTGCCGATCACCATGCCCTTGTGCGTGTCCTTCATGACCCATATCACGGCGCCCAGTTCGAGTCCGTTCCCGGTGCGGACAAAGCGCTCCACCTCGACCGTCATCCCATACGGCAGCTCTTCGTGCAACTGCAACAGGAGTTGCTCGCGCAACAGCTCGCCGATCAGGAAGCGCTCACTGCGGTCGGTGGGGATGTCTTCTTCGAACGCTGGCGGCGAGAACGGCAGATGGCGCACCAGTTCCTGTTCGAAGGCAGCGACGTTGTCGCCCTGACTGGCCGACATCGGCACCACGAAAGCGAAGTCGGCGCGCTGCCGTCCGGAGGCGATGAGCGACAGCAGGCGGCTGCGCGGCTGGACCCGGTCGATCTTGTTGAGGACCCAGCCCAGCGGCAGGCCAGCGCCTTGCAGGGCGTCGAGCACCCGCTGATCCTGGTCGGTCCACCGCGCCGCCTCCGTCACCAGCACCACGACGTCGGCGTCGTCCACCGCACTTCGCGCGGCCTGAACCATATAGCGCCCCAGCGCGTTGCCGGCCCGATGGATACCCGGGGTATCGATGAACACGATCTGGGCGTCGGGGAGATTATGAATGCCCAGGATCCGGTGGCGTGTGGTTTGCGCCTTGTGCGTGACGATGCTGATCTTCTGCCCGAGCAGGCGATTGAGCAAGGACGACTTGCCCACGTTCGGCCGACCGACCAGGGCGACGCGGCCGCAGCGATGGAGGCCCTCAGCCACCGCTGACGCTCAACAATGCAAGGCTCGCGGCTTGCTGTTCGGCTTCGCGTCGACTGCTGCCCACGCCCCGGAA
>JAJXTQ010000144.1 GCA_021783685.1 Pseudomonadota bacterium
TGAAGGAACCAGGCCGCATGCCCGCGAACGCACTTACCGCCCCGCCCCGCGCCGTTCTGGCAACCGCCCTGGCCGGGCTGGCGGGACTCGCCGCGCTGACTTTCGCCGTGACGCAAGGCGGCACACTGGCCTTCGACCGGGCGACGCTGGAGGCCTTCGCCGCGCTGCGAACGCCGGGCGCCGATACCTTCTTCCGGGTGGTGACCTGGCTGGGCTCCAGCTGGCTCCTGGCACCGGCGGCAATCCTCATCGCGGCGGCTTTGGTCGCGCGCCGGGAACAGCGGGCCGCAGCGCTGCTCGTGCTGACCTATTTCGGCGCGTCGCTTACGACTTGGCTGCTCAAGTCGGCCATCGGCCGCGAACGTCCGGCCTTGGTGCCGCTGGTGGAAATCGCGGCGTGGGATTTGTCCTTTCCCAGCAGCCATGCCACCCACGCCGCCGCTTTCGCCTTGGGGCTGTGGCTGCTCGCGGCACGCTTCAGGCCGCACTGGCGGGCGGCGTCCGGCGTTCTGCTTGCCGGCATGGTACTGCTGGTGGCGGTATCCCGGCTCTATCTCCAGGTGCACTGGCCCAGCGACGTGGCGGCCGGCCTCCTGGTGGCCGGGATCTGGGCCGGACTGGCGTTCGCCGCCACGGGCAGAAACCTGACAAACGAGGAGAAGTCATGAGAAACAAGTTTCTCGGCACCGGCGAGCCGGGCTACCGACCGCTGCGCAAGCTCGCCGTCATCGCCGCCGGCCTGCGTTATGCCGTGCTGCACGACTTCAGCGTGATGTACAAGGTGGTGTTGTCGGCGGGCGTGCTGCTCGTCGCACTGTGGCTGCGCGACTGGGTGGACGCGGCGGTGATCCTGCTGGCCACCGGCCTGGTGGTGGCGGCGGAACTGTTCAACACCGCCATCGAAGCCTTGTGCGATTTCGTCGAGACCCGCCACAACGAGAAGATCGGCATCATCAAGGACATCGCCGCCGCCGCGACCGGCATGGTCATCCTGGCCTGGTGGATCGTGCTGGCGCTGGAAGCCATCCGCCTCTGGCCGCGCCTGATGGCCGCCTTGCAGGGAATGCAGCATGCGTCCTGACCGCGGCGCCGCGCGCCATCCCTACGCGGAGCGGGAAATCGCCCTGCTCACCCAGCATGGCAAGGAGCGGGTGATCGCGCCCGCGCTGGATGCCGCCCTGGGCTGCCGGGTGCGGCGCGTGGGCGGCTTCGACACCGACCAGCTGGGCACCTTCACGCGCGACATCCCGCGCGCCGGCACCCAACTGGATGCCGCCCGCAAGAAGGCGCGCATCGGCATGGAGATCGCCAGCCTGCCGGTGGGGCTGGCGAGCGAGGGCGCCTTCGGACCCGACCCCTTCCTGGGCGCCCTGCCGTGGAACACCGAGCTCGTCCTGCTGGTGGACGACCTCCATGGCATCGAGGTCGTGGGCATGGCTCAGCAGGCCACCCGCTTCGCCCATCGGCTCACCGGCGACTGGGAGGCGGCGCGGCGCTTCGCCGAGGAGGCGGGGTTTCCGGCGCACCATCTGGTCGTCCGCCCGGCGCACCAGGACGACGCGCGCATCGATAAGGGCATCGGCGACTGGGCCGCGTTCCAAGCCGCCTTCGCGCGCGCGGTGCGTTACGCGGACAACGGTCTGGCGTTCATCGAACATGACGTGCGCGCCCATGTCCATCCCACGCGCCGCGAAACCATCCGCCTGGCGGCGGAGAACCTGCGCGACAAGTTGCTGTCTCTCTGCCCGGACTGCGGCGCGCCGGGGTTCTGGCTGGTGGAGCACATCCCCGGCCTGCCCTGCGCCGACTGTGGCGTGCCCACCCGCGAGGCCCGCGCCGAGGTCCGGGGCTGCCTGAAATGCGCGCATCGCGAGACGCGCGAGTTCGCCGGGATATCCGCGGACCCGGGCCGATGCGACGACTGCAACCCTTGAATTAGAGACTCACGCGACATGATCCAATACTTCATTCAGGACGGCGCGAACTTACGGCAGTCCGCCGCGAAATCCCCGACCGACTTGCGCGCGCCGGAGATTTTCTGGATCGACGCGGTCACGCCCGACGGGCAGGAGATGGCCTGGCTGCGGGAGGTTTTCGGCATCGACACGGAGGCGGTTGAGCAGGAAGCCGACATCGAGTCCAGCGCCCGCGCCTACGAGGAGAATGGGGCGATCTACCTGCGCTCGGACTTCCTCTGCGACCGTCAGCAGGCGTGCGGCGTGGTGCCGGTCAAGCTGGTCCTCACGGGCGAGCGGCTGATCAGCCTGCACGACGAGGACGTGCCTATCCTGCGTTTGCTGCGCCTGCGTCTGCGCAACCGGCCGGTCCCGGAGGGCGGTGCCGTGAGCCTTTTGGCCGACATCTATGCCCTGGACGTGGAGCACTCGGCGGACGCGCTGGAGAACATCCATGCCGAGTTGAAGGACATCAGCGCCCGGGCGCTGGCCGAGCGGCGCGGCAGCGACGAGGAGGCGGCCGAGTTCATCACCAGGCTGGCGATCCAGGAAGAGCGCAACGGCACCCTCCGTCGCAACCTCCTGGACACCCGGCGCGCCTTGTCCTACCTGGCGAGGGAGCGGCATCTCAACAAGGGGCAAACCCGGATCGTGCAACAAATCTTGCGTGATATCGAATCCCTGGATGGCCACACCGCCTTCATCTTCGACAAGATCAATTTCCTCATGGATGCCATCGTCGGCTTTATCAACATCAACCAGAACAAGGTGGTGAAGATCTTTTCCGTGGCCGCCGTGGCCATGCTGCCGCCCACCCTCATCGCCAGCATTTACGGCATGAATTTCGAGTATATGCCCGAGCTGGCGCAGACCTGGGGCTACCCCATGTCGCTGGGACTGATGGTGGTGAGCGTGGTCGTCCCATTCTGGTATTTCCGGCGCAAGGGGTGGCTGAAATGAGTGCTGCGTTCCATCACGATCCCCGCAACCCCTGAACGGAATCCGACATGCACTTCTCACCGCCACTACGCCTCCTGCCCGCTTTCGCCGCCGCGCTGTTGCTGACCCTGACGGGCTGCGGCAAGCCGCCGTATGAAAACGTCGACAACGTCGGCCTGCAAGGCCTGATCCAGCAAGGCGTGCCGGTCTACGACATCCGCCGCCCTGAAGAATGGCGGCAAACCGGCGTCGTCGAAGGCAGCCGGAAACTGACTTTCGTCGATGCGAGCGGACGGCCGAATCCGTCTTTCCTGGCCGATTTTTCCGCTCGCGTGGGAAAGAACGACCCGGTCGTGCTGATCTGCCGCACCGGCAACCGCACCGACGCGCTGGCGCGGGAACTGATGGAAAAGCACGGCTATACCCGGGTCTACAACGTGAAGGACGGCATCGCGCGCTGGATCGGCGAAGGCCATCCGGTCGTTCAATGAAGGAGCCCGCCATGCCCCCGAGCCCAACCCCAACCCGTTCTCCCTTGCTGGAAATCGGCGTCACCCTGCTCATCCCCTCGCTCATCCTCATACAGCTCTCCAAGCCGGAACAGCTGGGTGCGGCGGGCGCGCTGGTCTTGGCGCTGGCCTTCCCCATCGGCTGGGGCCTGCGCGAACTGGCAAAGAGCCGCGGGTTCGGCCTGTTCGCCGGACTGGGCGTGGCGAGCCTGCTGCTCACCGGCGGCATCGGCCTGCTGGAACTGGACGCGCGCTGGCTGGCGGTGAAGGAGGCGGCGATTCCCGCCGTACTGGGCCTCGTCGTCGCCGGCTCCGCGTTCACCAGGCGGCCCCTGGTGCGCGTGCTGCTCTACACGCCCATGCTGCTGGACACAGAAAGGATCGACGCGGCCCTGGCCGAGCGCGGCAACCAGGCCGCGTTCGCGGTTCGTCTGCGCGCCGCCACCTGGATGCTGGCCGGCTCGTTCGCCTTCTCGGCGGCGATGAACTACGCGCTCGCCACCTGGATCGTCACCAGCCCCGCCGGCTCCGCCGCCTTCAACGAGGAACTCGGGCGTTTGACCCTGTTGAGCTACCCCATGATCGCCCTGCCCGCCACGCTGATGATGCTGGCGGTGCTCTATTACCTGGCCGGCGGCGTCAGGCGCCTGGCCGGGTTGGGCCTGGGTGACATGCTGCGCGGCAAATAGGGCAACGCCATGCGTCTCTTTTCCCCCCCTCTACACGCGCGCCATGCGGTGGGCGCACCACCGCCACGCCCCCGTCTGGCTGGGGACGATGAGCTTTGCCGAATCGTCCTTCTTCCCGGTGCCGCCGGACGTGATGCTGGCGCCCATGTGCCTGGCGCGGCCGGAGCGCGCCTGGCGCTTTGCCCTGCTCACCACGCTCACCTCGGTGGCGGGCGGACTGGCGGGCTACGCCATCGGCTATTTCGCCTTCGAGGCCATCGAACCCTGGCTGCGAACGACGCAATACTGGGCGAGTTACCAGACCGCCGTGGCCTGGTTCGCGGACTACGGCTTCTGGGCCGTGTTCATCGCCGGTTTCTCGCCCATTCCCTACAAGGTCTTCACCATCGCCGCCGGGGCGCTGGCCATGGCCCTGCCGCCGTTCACCCTGGCCTCGATCATCGGTCGCGGCGCACGTTTCTACCTGGTGGCCGGGCTGATGAAGTGGGGCGGCGCGCGCATGGAAGCCGCCCTGAAGCGCCATATTGATCGCCTCGGCTGGGCCACGGTGGCCCTGGTCGCGGCGGGCCTGCTGATTTTCCAAGGATGAAAGGAACCCTCGACATGAACCCCGAACAACAACGCGCCACCCTCACCCTGGCGCTCTTCGCCGCCTTCGCCGACGGCGAGAAACACGCCCGCGAACGCGAGGAGATCCGCCGTATTGCCGACACCCTCGCCGGCGAGGCGGGCGCGCCCGACCTGATGAAGCTCTATCAGGACGTGCTGCTGCGGCGCGCCAGCCTGGAGCGCGCCGCCAATCTGCTGACCGAGGCGGAGCATCGCCAACTCGCCTACGAGATGGCGATGTGCGTGTGCGAGGTCGACGGCCGCGTGAGCGAGGCCGAAAAGGCTTTTCTCGATTCGCTCAAGAAACTGTTGTCGCTGGACGCGTCGAGGGCGGAGCTGATCGAGCGCGAGGCCGACGTCATTGTCGAACTGTCCGAAGCCGCTGCGCCTGCTACCGTCGCCGCCGCTGCTGCAACCGGTGCGGTGGTGGCGGCGCAGCCGAACGTGTCCGAGGCGGAGCTGGACAAGTCCATCCTCAACTACGCCCTGATGAACGGCGCGCTGGAACTGCTGCCGCAGTCGTGGGCGTCGATGGCCATCATCCCCTTGCAGATCAAGATGGTGTACGGCATCGGCAAGGCGCACGGGGTTCAGCTCGACCAGGACCACATCAAGGAATTCATCGCCGCCGCCGGGGTGGGGCTCACCTCGCAATATCTCGAACAGTTTGGCCGCAAGTTGCTGGGCGGCCTGCTCGGCAAGGCCGCCGGCAAGACCTTCGGCAAGGTGGGCAGTGCTGCCACCGGCATGGCCTTCTCCTTTGCCACCACCTACGCGCTGGGGCAGCTCGCCAAGCGCTATTACGCCGGCGGCCGGGTGATGAATACGGTGGTGCTTAAAGAAACGTTCCAGAACCTGCTCGGCCCCGCCAAGCAGATGCAAACGCAATACCTGCCGCAGATCCAGCAGCAGGCGGGCAACCTCGACATGGGCCGCGTCATGGCCATGGTGCGCGGGGCTTAAAAGCCGTGCGGATACCTAGGCCATTGGCCGGCCGTTCCATGCGCTGTGCGCTGCACCGCCCCAAAAAGTGGTATATGCAAGGGGTAATAT
>JAJXTQ010000145.1 GCA_021783685.1 Pseudomonadota bacterium
CGTCTGCCCTGCCCCGATCACCCCCACCGTCAGCCCCAGATATTCATAGAGGGGCTTCATCCAGGCGGCGTCGCGGCGGGCGAGATAGTCGTTCACCGTCACCACGTGCACGCCCTTGCCGGGGAGCGCGTTGAGGTAGACGGCCAGTGTCCCCACCAGCGTCTTGCCCTCGCCGGTGCGCATTTCCGCGATCTTGCCCTGATGCAGCACCATGCCGCCCATCATCTGGACGTCGTAGTGGCGCATGTTCATCACCCGTTTGCCGGCTTCGCGCACCACGGCAAAGGCTTCCGGAAGCAAGCTGTCGAGCGCCTCTCCCTTCGCCAGACGGGCCCGGAACTCAGCCGTCCGGGCACCCAGCCGGGCGTCCGGCAAGGCGGCGGTGGAATCTTCCAATCCGTTGATTTTATGGACCACCTTCGCGAGCCGGTTCACATTGCGCTGGTGGCTGCTGCCGAAGATCAGTTTGAGTGGGTTTGCAAGCATCGCGAGTGACTATGGTGGTGGATGCGCCGAACCGGGAGGCGCGACGGGCACAAGGGGACTACACCTTATGCGCGTGGGGCGTACCGGTCAACGGTCTGGGATCGGGGGGAGCGGCCCGGATCGCCGCGGGTCGCTTGCCGGTGACGGCCGGCATGCGCGAGCATACGGCTTTGATTGCGAGGACGCCGCGTGCCGACCGGTCCACAACGCCTGATCCGGCATCTGGGTGGCCGCAGCGAATCGGCCACCCTCATCGCGCGCGCCACCCTGCTGGCGCAGTACGACGAACGTCTGCGGGCCCATCTGCCCGAACCGCTGGACCGACACTGCGTGCTCGCCAACCTGCGGGGCAACACGGCCGTCCTGGCGGCGGACAGCGCCGCCTGGGCCAGCCGGCTGCGCTACCTCGCGCCCGCCCTGTTGCCGCGTCTGGTCGATCTCGGGCTCGCGGTGACGCGCATCGATGTGGTGGTCATGCCGCCCCGCACGCCGCCCGCACCGCCGCGGCGCAGACCCGCATGCCCTCCCCCCACGGAGACCGGCGACGCCATGCTGGCATTGGCCGCCCGGACGCCGGACGAGGCCCTCGCCGGCGCGCTGTACCGGCTGGCTGCCCGCAGCAAATCCTAGGATGCGGCCGCCAGGGTGGGGGCGTAGCGCAGCGGCGCCTCGTCCGGTCGGGCGAAAGACGTGCGCTCCCACGCGTCGGGCTGGGCCAGCAATGCGCGGAGCAGGGCGTTGTTGAGACCGTGACCGGACTTGTAGCCGGTGAATGCGCCGATCAGGCCTTCGCCCAACAGGTAGAGATCCCCGATGGCATCCAGGATCTTGTGCTTGACGAACTCGTTTTCGTAGCGCAGCCCGTCCTCGTTCAGCACGCGGTAATCGTCGAGCACGACGGCATTGTCGAGACTGCCGCCCAGGGCGAGGTTGTGCTGGCGCAGGGTTTCGATGTCACGCATGAAGCCGAAGGTGCGCGCGCGGCTGATCTCCTTGACGAAGGAGGTGGTCGAAAAGTCGACTTCCGCGTGCTTGGTGTGCTGCTTGAAGGCCGGATGGCTGAACTCGATGGTGAACCCGACCTTGAAACCCTCGTAGGGGTCGAAGCGGGCCCACTTGCCGTCTTCCTCGACGAGCACGGTTTTCTTGATGCGGATGAAGCGCTTGGGCGCGTTCTGTTCCTCGATTCCGGCGGACTGGATCAGAAACACGAACGGTCCCGCGCTGCCGTCCATGATCGGCACCTCGGGGGCGCTGAGGTCGACGAAGGCGTTGTCGATGCCCAGCCCCGCCAAGGCCGACAGCAGGTGCTCCACCGTGGCCACGCGGACGCCGCCCTGCACCAGCGTGGTCGACAGACGGGTGTCTCCCACTGCCTCCGGACGCGCCCGCAGGCTCGGACAGCCCGGCAGATCGACGCGGCAGAACGTGATGCCGGCATTCGGCGGCGCCGGTCGCAGGGTCATGAAAACCTTCTGCCCCGAGTGCAGGCCGACGCCGGTCGCCCGGATGGTGTTCTTCAATGTTCGCTGCTTGAGCATGCTGTTACCTACCGTCGCACCCGCCGTTCACCCGACCGGCGAGCGGCAGCCGCGCGAGGAAAGCACCTCGCGCCGGACCGCCAAGCTGGCCGAGTATACCCGAACACCATGACCCGGATCACCGTGGGCGGATCGTCAATCCGCCTGGCGACGCAGGAACGCCGGCACATCCAGATAGTCCATGTCGCCCTCGCCACCGCGCGCCGACCGCTCCTGGACCACGCGCCGACGGCTGATGGCGGGCCGCTCCAGTTCGCTGTAGTTGATCTCGCCCGAAGGATTGCGCTGCACCAGCCGCACCGGTGGCTCTTCGTGCCGTGCGGCGGGCCGGTCGAGACCGGTCGCCACCACGGTGACGCGGATTTCCTCGTCCATCTCCGGATCGATCACCGTCCCCACGACCACCGTGGCCTCGTCGGACGCAAATTCCCGCACCGTTTCGCCGACTTCCTGGAATTCGCCGATCGACAGCTTGGGGCCGCCGGTGACGTTCACCAGAATGCCGCGTGCGCCGGCCAGATCCACGTCATCCAGCAGCGGGCTGCGCACCGCCTTCTCGGCCGCGGCGCGGGCCCGGTCGTCGCCACTGGCCGTGCCCGAGCCCATCATGGCCACGCCCATCTCGGCCATGACCGTGCGGACGTCGGCGAAATCGACGTTGATGAGGCCGGGCCGCGTGATCAGATCGGCGATGCCCGAAACGGCATTGCGCAGGACATCGTCGGCCGCCTTGAAGGCTTCGACCAGCGCGATCTTCTTGCCCAGCACCGCCAGCAGGCGCTCGTTGGGGACGGTGATCAGGGAATCGACGTGCTTGGCGAGCTCGGCGATGCCGTCGCGGGCGACCGTCATGCGCTTGTTGCCTTCGAAGGAGAACGGCCGGGTCACCACGGCCACCGTGAGGATCCCCATTTCGCGGGCGATCTGGGCCACCACGGGCGCCGCCCCGGTGCCGGTCCCGCCGCCCATGCCGGCGGTGATGAACAGCATGTCGGCGCCGCGGATCACCTCCTGCACGCGTTCACGGTCTTCCATGGCGGCCTGGCGACCGACATCCGGATTGGCGCCGGCGCCCAGTCCCTTGGTGATGGTGGCACCCAGTTGCAACTGGGTGCGGGCACCCGTTGCGGCCAGCACCTGCGCATCGGTGTTGGCGGCGATGAACTCCACGCTGTCGATCCCGGCCCGCACCATGTTGGCCACGGCATTGCCGCCACCGCCCCCGACGCCGATGACCTTGATCACTGCATTCTCCGTCACATTGTCAACGATTTCGAACATGGCCTTACTCCTTGTTGCGCCGCGCGGCGCCTTGCGTGAACACCGGCAATCTCTGCCCTTCAGAAATTGCGCTGAAACCAGGACTTCATGCGATCCCACAGGCTGAGCATCGAGCCTGCCGGGGGCGCGACCGAACCGTTCATCCGGTCCGCGCCATACATCAGTAGGCCGACACCCGTGGCATACGTCGGGTTGCGCACCACGTCGGCCATGCCGGCCAGATGATCCGGCTTGCCGATCCGCACCTGGGCGTGAAACACCTCTTCGGCCAGCTCGGCGACGCCTTCCATGCGGGCGCTGCCGCCGGTCAGCACCACGCCGGCGGCCATCAGATCCTCCAGACCCGCGCGCCGGACCTCGGCCTGCACCAGGTTGAACAGTTCCTCGAAACGCGGCTCGACCACCTCGGCCAGCACCTGGCGCGCCAGCCGCCGTGGCGGCCGGTCACCGACGCTGGGCACCTCGACGCTCTCCTCGCCGGACACCAGCTGCGGCAGCGCGCAACCGAAGCGCAGCTTGATTTCCTCGGCATGATGGGTGGGCGTCCGCAGGGCCACGGCGATGTCGTTGGTGACCTGATCGCCGGCGATGGGGATCACCGCCGTGTGCCGGATGGCGCCTTCGGTGAAGACGGCGATGTCGGTGGTGCCGCCGCCGATGTCGACCAGACACACGCCCAGATCCTTTTCGTCCGGGGTCAGCACGGCGTGGCTGGAGGCGAGCTGTTCGAGGATGATGTCCTGCACGTGCAGGCCGCAGCGCTCCACGCATTTGACGATGTTCTGGGCGGCGCTGGAGGATCCGGTGACGATGTGGACCTTGGCTTCCAGGCGCACACCGGACATCCCGACCGGCTCGCGGATGCCGTCCTGCTCATCGATGATGAATTCCTGCGGGAGCGTGTGCAGGATGCGCTGGTCGGCCGGGATGGCCACCGCACGCGCCGCATCGACGACGCGCTCCACGTCCTCCTCGCGCACCTCGCGGTCGCGAATGGCCACGATGCCGTGCGAATTCAGGCTGCGGACGTGGCTGCCGGCAATGCCGACATAGACCGAGCGGATCTCGCAGTCGGCCATCAGCTCGGCTTCATCCACGGCGCGCCGGATGGATTGCACGGTCGACTCGATGTTGACCACGACGCCCTTCTTGATGCCGCGCGAGGGCTGACTGCCCAGGCCGATGATCTCGATCCGCCCGCCCGCGCTGACCTCCCCCACGATGCACACCACCTTGGAGGTGCCAATGTCCAGGCCGACGATGAGGTTGCTTTCCTGTCGCTTGGTCATGTGCTCATCCTTCTGCACGCCCCGCATCCGGGCGCTCCTTGGGTTTGATCGAAAAGCCGTTGGGGTAGCGCATGTCGACGTAGGCGAGATCCGCCAATGCCGGACGCACGCGCGGCAGCACCTGATCGACGAAGCGCTTGAAGCTGGTTTGCGGATTGCCCGGGCCGAGCCGCACCTCGACGCCCTGCGCGAGGGTGATCCGCCAGCTGCCGCGGTGGTCGACCACGAGTTGCCGCAGATGGAGATCCAGCGGGGTGAGCTGCGACTGGTACAGACGATAGACGTCCAGCACGCGGCGCTCCGATCCTTCCGGCCCGTTCAGCAAGGGCAGATCGATCTCGCCCGATTCGACCTGGAAGCGCACACCACGCGCATCGAGCAGGCCCACCTCTCCCCAGCGCGCCACCGGGCGGTATTCCCAGAGGCGCACCACCAGCGCATCCGGCCAGCGCCGCGCCACCTGAGCCCGCTCGACCCAGTCGAGCGAGCGCAGATCCGCGAGCAGGGCATCGAGATCCACCTGCCACAGGTTCGCCGCCCGATGGCGACGCACCGCCTGCTCAATGGCCTCCTGAGGCACCTGGCGGTAGGGCGCCTCGACCAGCACACGCTTGAGGGCAAACCAGCCTTGCGCCTGCGCCTGCCAAGCCAGCCCGCCTGCGGCGCAAGCCACCAGCGCCACGCCGAATACGCGACCCAGCCAGCGGCGCAGCGCCGGGGACAGCGTGAAGCGCGGCGCCCGGACCGGCGGCGCGGCGCGGCTCACCGGTCGACGCCGCGACCGGTTGGCGGGATACCGACGATCCGGCGGCGGTATCGCTCTCACGACCGCGGCTCCAGACTGGTTTCCAATATCCGCCAGACCAGATCGTCGAAGGACAGCCCGGCCGCGCGCGCAGCCATCGGCACCAGACTGTGATCGGTCATCCCCGGCACGCTGTTCAGTTCCAGCAGCCAGGGCGCGCCGGACGCATCCAGCATGAAGTCCACCCGTCCCCAGCCGTGGGCATCCAGCGCGCGAAAGGCGGTGAGCGCCAGCGCGCCGAGCGCCGCTTCGCCGGCCGGATCCAGCCCGCTGGGGCAGTGGTAGCGCGTGCTGTCGGCGCGATACTTGGCGTCGAAGTCATAGAAAACATGG
>JAJXTQ010000146.1 GCA_021783685.1 Pseudomonadota bacterium
ATCAACGGGATCGTAAACACCATCAAGGCGATCGCCGACCAGACCAATCTTCTGGCGCTCAATGCCGCCATCGAGGCGGCCCGGGCCGGCGAGCAGGGCCGGGGCTTCGCCGTGGTCGCCGACGAAGTGAGAAAACTCTCGGAGCAAACGGCCAAGAGCACGGCAACCATCGGTGAGGTGGTGAAGGGCATCGGCGACGGCACCGAAGACGCCATCCGCATGATCGAAGCGGCGCTGGAGAAGGTCCATCACGGCGAACAATTGGCCGCCACCGCGGGCGGCACCATCACGGAAATTTCCCAGGGGGCGGGCAAGGTGCTCGCCGGGGTTTCCGACATATCCTCCAGCATCCGCGAGCAAAGCGCTACCAGCAGCGAGATCGCGGCGCAGGTCGAACGGGTCGCGCAAATGGCGGAGGACAACAAGACCTCGATCATGCGCGTGGATGACGCGGCGAAGACGCTCAAATCCCTGTTCGGCAATCTCAAGAGGCTGACCGACTCGTTCAAATTATGATCGAGGCCGGCGGCCACCCCTAAGGAGTATGCGGCATGATATTCGGATCGACCAAGAACCGCATCGGCGAACTGGAGCAGCGTCTGGCGCAGGAAGCCCGGCGCAATTCGGACATGGAAGCGCAATTGTCCGACGCCCGGCAGGAAGCTCAGTCGGCGATCGATGAAGCGCGAAAATGCCGCGACGAGACGACCGAGATGCGTGCCCTGCTGGCCAATTTCCAGGCTTTCGCCCAGTCCCTGAGCGACGTCCAGGCGAGCCTGAAAACGCTGGCCGAAGAAGCGGAGGGTGGGAAGGATCTGGCCACGAGAGCCCAGGGCATTTCCGGCGACAGCCAAGCCGCGGTCGAAGGGATCGCCGGCGATCTGGCCCACCTGACCGAAAGCTCCCAGAGGGCCGCGACGCAGGTGGGCGAACTCGATGCGCGCGCCCAGGAAATCAGCGGCATCGTGAAGTTGATCAAGGAGATCGCCGACCAGACCAATCTTCTGGCCCTGAACGCCGCGATCGAAGCGGCGCGCGCCGGCGAACAGGGAAGGGGCTTCGCCGTGGTCGCGGACGAGGTGAGAAAGCTCGCCGAACGGACGGCCCAGGCCACCAGCGAGATATCGACGCTGGTGGATAGCATTCGCGACAACAGCGCGGCCAGCCGCGATCAGATGAACCTGCTGGCGCAGCAGTCGGGCAACTTCAGCCACGATGGCCAGGCCGCAGCCCAGTCGATGCGGCAATTGCGCGAGCTCTCCGTCAGCATGGAACAGGGGGGCGCCGCTTCCGCGCTGCGCAGCTTCTGCGAGCTGGCCAAGGTCGATCATCTGATCTACAAGTTCCGCGTCTATCAGGTGCTGCTGGGCCTGTCGGAGGAAGCTGCCGGCAGCTTCGCCTCGCACACCGACTGTCGTCTCGGCAAGTGGTACTACCAGGGCGAGGGGCACACCCTGTTCTCGCACCTGCCCGGCTACCGCGAGCTGGAGAATCCGCACAAGCGGGTTCATGACAGCGCGCTGGCCGCCCTCAACGCCCACGCCGGAAGCGACGCGCAGAAGATGCTGCCGGCGCTGGCCGAAATGGAATCGGCCAGCATGGAAGTGCTGGCCGGCCTGGAACGGATGGCGCGCGGCGGACGGGACCACGCCGCTCAGGGTCGCAGATGAGTCGCAGATGGGGCGCAGACTCGCCTCGAAGCGAGGCCGCGGAAAACCCCGGTTCGGGTAAGAAGCCATGAAGAAAACGATGCCGATTCTGAATACCCCCGCCCGACTGGTGGTCGCGGTGGGGCTGATCATGCTGGTGAGCGAACTGCTGATCATGCTGATGGCAGATCTCCTCCAGCCGGACTTCGGCGATGCCAGCCCGGGCTTCTGGGCCATCTTCGATCCGGTCATACTCACCGCCCTCGTTTCCCCCGCCCTCTATGGCCTGATCTTCAGACCGATGCGCCGCCAGCACGCCGAACTCGAACGGCAGGTCGATGTGCTGCGGCGCAATGAGCAATTGGCGGCATTGATCGAAGCCATCCCCGATGCGGTGGTCTTGAAGGACGGCGAAGGCCGCTGGCGGGTCGTCAACGAACCGGCCAAGCAGATGTTCCGGTTGCACGACATTCCCTGGCAGGGAAAAGCCGAGATGGAATTGGCAAGGCTGCAGCCGGCATCCCGTGCGCTCCACGAGAGCTGCCTGGCGAGCGACGAAAAGGCCTGGCGGGCCGGCTGTCTGCTGGTGGAAGAGGAGAGCGTGGCCGGGGAAGACGGCCGCAGTCTGATCATCGAATCGCGCAAGATGCCGCTGTTCGACCAAGAAGGGCGGCGCAAGGGCTTGGTCAACATCGGACGCGACATCACCGGGCGCAAGTCGGCGGAAACGCGCATCGAACGCCTGACGGGGCTCTACCGGGCGTTGAGCGAAGTCAGCCAGGCCATCGTGCGGATGGAGGACGAATCCCTGCTGTTTCCCCTGGTGTGCAAGGTGGCGGTGGCTTTCGGCGGCCTGGAACTGGCCTGGATCGGCCAGCTGGACGAGGCCGATGGCTCGATCAAACCGGTGGCGAGTCATGGCGCGACCGGATACCTGGACGGTCTCTCGGTTGCCTCGACCGGCGACGTGCCGGAGGGCCGGGGCCCGAGCGGCACCGCCTTGCGCGAGGACCGCAGGGTGATCGCCAATCACTTCCAGCAAAACGGGATCACCTCTCCCTGGCACGAGCGCGCCCAGCGCTACGGCTTCGGCTCGAACGGCGCCTTTCCGATCGAGCGCGCCGGGCAGCCCTTTGCCGTGCTCACCGTCTATCACGCACTGCCGGAAGCATTCGACGCCGAAATGATCGGGCTGCTAGACGAGATGTCGCGCGACATCTCCTTCGCGCTGGACAGCTTCGACCGGGAGCGCGCGCGCAAGCGGGCCGAAGCCAAGCTCCACCTCGCCGCCAACGTATTCACCCACGCCCGCGAAGGCATCACGGTCACCGCCGCCGACGGCACGATCATCGATGTCAATGACGCCTTCACCCGTATCACCGGCTACAGTCGCGAAGAAGTCCTGGGACACAACCCGCGTATCCTCAAATCCGGCCGCCAGGGAAGAGGCTTCTACGCCGCCATGTGGCGCGATCTGACCGAACAGGGCCACTGGTACGGCGAAATCTGGAATCGGCGCAAGGACGGCGAGGTGTATGCCGAGATGCTCACCATCAGCGCGGTGCGCGATGAAGAGGGCCAAACCCGGCAGTACGTGGCCCTGTTCTCCGACATCACACCGCTCAAGGAACACCAGACCCAGCTAGAACGTATCGCCCATTACGACGCGCTGACCAGCCTGCCCAATCGCGTGCTGCTCTCCGACCGCCTGCACCAAGCCATGGCGCAGACCCTGCGGCGCGGACAAAGGCTGGCGGTGGCTTATCTCGACCTGGACGGTTTCAAGGCGGTAAACGACAGCCACGGACACGACGCCGGCGACCAGCTGCTGATGCTCGTGGCCGGCCGCCTGAAGCAGGCGCTGCGCGAAGGCGACACGCTCGCCCGCTTGGGCGGCGACGAGTTCGTCGCGGTACTCGGCGATCTGGCCGACATCGAATCCTGCGTGCCGATGCTCACGCGCTTGCTCGCCGCCGCGGCCCAGCCGGCGGATATCGACGGCGCAGCGCTCCAGGTCTCGGCCAGTCTCGGCGTCACCTTCTATCCGCAAGCGGAGGAGGTGGATGCGGATCTGCTGCTGCGCCAGGCCGATCAGGCCATGTATCAGGCCAAGCTGGCCGGCAAGAACCGCTACCACGTCTTCGATGCCGAACAGGATCGCAGCCTCCGCGGCCATTACGAGAGTCTGACCCGCATCCGCCGCGCGCTCAGCGAGCGCGAATTCGTGCTGTATTACCAGCCCAAGGTGAATATGCGCACCGGCCGCGTGATCGGCGCCGAAGCGCTGATCCGCTGGCAGCACCCGGAGAGGGGCCTGCTGCCGCCGGCGCTGTTCCTGCCGGTGATCGAGGATCATCCGCTGGCGATCCAGGTCGGCGAATGGGTGATCGACGCCGCCCTGAGCCAGATGGCGTCCTGGCGCGGCGTCGGAGTGGACCTCCCGGTCAGCGTCAATGTCAGCGCGCACCAGTTGCAGCAGGCGGACTTCGTCGAACGCCTGCGCGAGATTCTGGCGGCGCATCCCGAACTCAGACCGGGCGACCTGGAGCTGGAGGTGCTGGAGACCAGCGCGCTGGAGGACCTGAGCCGGGTGTCCACGGTGATCGAGGAATGCCGGGCGATCGGGGTCAGCTTCGCCCTGGACGACTTCGGCACCGGCTATTCGTCGCTGACCTATCTCAAACGCCTGCCGGTCGCCCAGTTGAAGATCGACCAGAGCTTCGTGCGCGACATGCTCGGCGATCCGGAAGATCTGGCCATCCTGGACGGGGTGGTCGGCCTGGCCGCCGCCTTCCGCCGCCAGGTCATCGCCGAGGGAGTGGAGACCGTCGAGCACGGCGTGATGCTGCTGCAGCTCGGCTGCGACCTGGCCCAGGGCTATGGCATCGCCCGCCCGATGCCGGCGCAGCAGTTGCCCGATTGGGTGGCCACCTGGCGCCCCGATCCGGCCTGGGCCGGACTGTCGTCGGTGAGCCGCGACGACCTGCCCTTGCTCTTTGCCGGCGTCGAACACCGTGCCTGGATCGCGGCCATAGAAAACCGCTTGCGGGGCGAGCCCGAAACGCCGCCGCTGGACCCCCACCAGTGCCGCCTTGGCAGGTGGCTGGATGTCGAAGGCCGGGCCCGCTATGGGGACCATCCTGCTTACCTGGACCTCGAACCGCTGCACCAACGGGTGCATGCGCTGGCGGCGGAACTGCTGGATCTTCAGGCGCGCGGACGGAGGCACGAAGCGCTGGCGAGGCTGAGGGAACTCCATGGCCTGAGGGATGCATTGCTCCAACGCTTGCAGACGCTGTCGGCCAGCGCCGAAGATCTGAAAACCGGCCAGTTCGAATTGACCACCTGCTGACCGATCACCAAGGAATAGAAATGGCAACGCATATCCGAGCCGGGGAGACCGGCCAATGACGAAAAACGATACTTCCAGGCCGGTCCGGCACTTCCTGAAGCGGACGCTGCTGTCCATCGTCGGCGAAATGCTCAGCGAGATCTCCCGCAAGCAGGTCGGCTGGCTTTTCTCTCCCGGAAGGCACATGACGCTGCTCGCCACGCGCCGGGCGACGATGATCATTTCCCGCGCGCGTCTGGTGGCGGCCCTGTTTGCGGTGCTCACACCCCTGTGGATCGGGGTCGACATGTTCGTCTTCGCCTGGCCCCTGTCCAGCCTGCTGGCGCTCGGACGCATCGCGGCGAGCGTCGCTTTCGCCGCGCTGGCCTTGCTCTTCCATCGCTCCAACCGCATGCGCGACGCCTACTTCGCCATGGCGGCGATGTTCGCCATTCCCACGCTCTTTTTCATCTACTCGCAACGGGTCATCGCCCTGTATCAGTTGTCCGGCTACGCCGTGGCGGTATCCGCCGGCTACGCCTTCCTGCCCTTCGTCATGCTGGCCGGCTTGAGCGTATTTCCATTGACGGCGCTGGAGGGGGCGATCTTCG